>JAZRCU010000271.1:0-9387 GCA_045659965.1 Faecousia sp. | reverse complement strand
ACCTTTGCATCCTCTGCGTACTTCTTGACCTGCTTGGTCAGATCCTTACGGCGCTCCTCAGTCAGCTGAGGGAATACCAGACGGATCACCTTGCCATCGTTCTGGGGGTTAATGCCCAGATCGCTTGCCTGGATGGCCTTCTGGATCTCCTTAAGCAAAGTGGTGTCCCAGGGCTGGATCACCAGAGTACGGGCATCGGGAGTAGAGATGGTTGCCACACCGTTCAGGGGTGTTTCACTACCATAGTATTCCACAGAAATTCTATCGAGAACTTTTGCATTGGCACGGCCTGCACGAACTGCGCCAAACTCTTCATTCAGGTGCTCCAGAGACTTTTCCATTCTTGCACCGTATTCTTTGAAATCAACACTCATTTGTTGTGTCCTCCTTAACGATTGTTCCGATCTTTCCACCGCAAACAACGCGGTAAATATTTTCAGGATCTGCCAATGCAAAGCAGACCAAGGTCATGTGATTGTCCATGGCCAAAGTCATTGCAGTGGTATCGGTAGCCTTTAAGTGCTTTGCCAAAACCTCATCATAGGTCAGCAAATCATATTTCACTGCAGTAGGATCCACATTGGGATCTGCAGAATAGATGCCGTCCACATTCTTAGCCATCAAAATCGCATCCGCTTCGATCTCTACACCACGCAGCACAGCGCCTGTATCCGTGGAGAAATAGGGATTGCCGGTACCGGCAGCAAAAATTACGATCTTGCCCTCATTGAGGTAACGGTCAGCCGTATCCCGGGTGAAATATTCAGCAAACTTGTTCATTTCCACAGCGGTAAGTACACGGGCATCCATGCCATGCTTTTCCAGTGCATCTGCCACGGCAATAGAATTCATCACCGTTGCCAGCATGCCCATGGCATCTCCGTGAGAACGCTGCATCTTATCCGCGCCGTCCTTAACGCCACGCCAGAAATTACCACCGCCGATCACAATGCCGATCTGCACGCCTTCTTTATGGCATTTGCCGATCACATCGCAAACAGAGTTGATCATCTGAAAGTCCAGACCTCGACGAGCATCGCCAGCCAAAGCCTCTCCGCTGATCTTCAAAAGGATTCTTTTATACTTAATTTGTCCCATGGAAATCACTCCTCTCTAACATCCCCTATTTTATAATAATTCCTTCAAATTGACAACTATAATTTCGTAATTTTACGAAAATGTTTTTTATTTTTTATAATCTTTATCACCTAGGAGAAAATCTGCCGGAATATTGCGCAATATCAGTTGCAAAACAGATAAAAATCGGTTATAATATTTCAGACTTTTACCAGAAATGAGGAATGAACGATGGCTGAAATCACAGAAAGCAAGAATTTCATCCACGCATTTATTGAAGAGGACATCGCTGAAGGCGGCCGCTTTGCCGGCAAAACCGTTCACACCCGGTTTCCTCCTGAGCCGAACGGCTATTTGCATATTGGACATTGTAAGGCTTTGATCATTGACTTTGGCACTGCTGAGAAGTTTAACGGTCTGTGCAATTTGCGTATGGACGACACCAACCCTACCAAGGAAGATGTGGAGTTTGTAGAAGCAATCAAGGAAGATATCCATTGGCTTGGTTTTGACTGGGACGACCGTTTCTACTACGGCTCTGACTATTTCGAGAAGGACTACGAATATGCCGTAGAGCTGATCAAGAAAGGTCTTGCCTACGTATGTGAGCTGACTCCCGATCAGGCTAAGGAGATGCGTGGCGATCTGAACACCCCTGCTACCTCCCCCTTCCGGGATCGCCCCATTGAGGAAAGCTTGGATCTGTTCGCCCGGATGCGTGCCGGTGAATTTGAAGATAACAAATACACCCTCCGTGCCAAGATCGACTTGGCCTCCGGTAACTTCAATATGCGCGACCCGGTGATCTATCGTATCCGTCATATGCATCATCACCGTCAGGGTGACAAGTGGTGCATCTATCCCATGTACGACTTTGCCCATCCCATTCAGGATGCTTTGGAGGGCATCACCCATAGTCTGTGCTCTTTGGAATTTGAAAACCACAGACCGCTGTACAACTGGGTGGTCGAAAACGTATCTGTCCCCCATCATCCCCGTCAGATCGAGTTTGCCCGTCTGGGTATTGACCATACTGTGCTCAGTAAGCGTAAGCTCCGCGCTCTGGTGGAAAATAACTATGTTTCCGGCTGGGATGACCCCCGTATGCCCACATTGTGCGGTCTGCGCCGCCGTGGCTACACTCCCAAGGCTATCCGCAACTTCTGCGACCGCGTAGGCGTTGCTAAGTCCCCTAATACCATTGAGTATAGCTTCTTAGAGTACTGCCTGCGTGAGGACCTGAACGAAACTGCCCAGCGTGTTATGGCAGTTCTGAAACCCATCAAACTGACCATCACCAACTACCCCGAAGGTCAGCAGGAGATCTTTGAGGTTGAAAACAATCCCAACGATCCCGAGGCCGGCACCCGTCAGGTCACCTTCTCCAGAAATCTCTGGATCGAGGCAGACGATTTCCTGGCAGAGCCTGTGCCGAAATACAAGCGTCTGTACCCCAATGGACCTGAGTGCCGTCTGAAGGGTGCTTATCTGATTCAGTGCACCGGCTGTGTGTTGGATGAAGACGGCAACGTGGTGGAAGTTCTGGCTACCTACGACCCCAACTCCCGTGGTGGTGATCCTGCCGACGGACGCAAGGTCAAGGGCGCCACCATTCACTGGGTAGATGCAGATAACTGCGTAGAAGCCGAGGTCCGGCAGTATAGCAACCTCTTTGACGATCCCGATCCGGATGCTGCAGGCAAGGATTTCTTAGCTTGCATGAATCCCAACTCTCTGGAGATCCTTACCGGTTGTAAGCTGGAAATGAGCCTGAAAGATGCCAAAGCACCTCAGTCTTACCAGTTCATGCGTTTGGGCTACTTCTGCCCCGATAGCAAAGACTGCTCTGCTGACCACTTGGTCTTTAACCGCTCTGTCAGCTTGAAGGACAGCTTCAAACCTGCAAAGTAAAAAGTAAGATCCGCACTTTCTATTGAAAGTGCGGATCATTTTTATACATTTTCAAATACTTTTGCAACCTTTTTCAGCATTTGCCGGATAGGCAGCTGATAAGGACAGCGGCTTTCGCAAACGCCACATTCAATACAGTCAGATGCGTTTGTTTTCTGGGCCTTATAGCGCATCACAGACCAATCCTTTAAGTCATACCGAGTGTAATACCCCTCAAACAGGAACTGGGCATAGATGTTAATGCCAGCCGTACAGGGGGCGCAGTAATTACAGCGACGGCAGAACTGTGTTCCCAAACTCTTGCGGATCTTCTCCACCTTTTCCAGTTCTTCTTCGGAAAGGGGCGCAGGATCAGAAACGGCAGCCAGATTTTTCTGGGCCTCTTCCACAGTCGCCATACCAGGAATTACCAGATCCACATTGGGATTGGATACAATATAGCGCAGCGCCAGCTCAGGATCGTCAATCGCACCGCCAGCCAAAGGCTTCATACAGATAAAGCCAATGTTCTTCTGGGCGCAAACATCAATCAGCTCCTGACCTTGGGTTTCCACCAGACTGTAAGGGAACATCAATGTTTCCACCCAGTCCAGATTTACCGCCTTTTCAAACAGTTCCACAGGATGCAACGTCAAGCCGATATGACCGATCTTACCTGCCGCCTTTGCTTCAAGCAACGCTTCCAAAGCACCGCCGGGAGCTTGCACCTGCTCCAGCTCTTGGGCAGAGGGGTTGTGGATCTGATACAGATCAATATAGTCTGTCCGCAGATTTTGCATACTGATGGCAATGTCTTTTTCCATTGCCTCCTTTGTCCGTGCCATACTCTTGGTAGCCAGAATGAAGTCTTCACGGATGCCCTCCAAAGCATAGCCTAAGAACTCTTCGCTGACGCTGTAGCCTCTGGCGGTATCAATATAGTTGACACCAGCCTTGTGCAGCGCCTGCACCAATGTCTTTGTGCCTTCCTTGTCAATACGCTGGATGGGAATTCCACCCAAGCCCATACGGGAGATCTTTAATCCGGTTTTTCCTAAAATTCTGTATTCCATCATTTCTTATCCTTTATCTGTGCCTGTAGGTGCATAGAAAGCACCGCCAGGGATGTTGCCATATTCTCGTTCTGTACCAAAATGTTGCTTGGCACGTCCAAATGGGTAGGCGCAAAATTCCAAACCGCTTTGATACCGCATGCGATTAACTGATCGCAAACGGTCTGTGCATGGGCAGCCGGAACAGTGATGATACCCATCAGCACCTTATTGGCCCGGCAAAAGCCTTCCATCTGATCTATGTGATAAATGGTTTTGCCCTCGCCCGTCTTTTCTGCAGAAGGATCTACATCGAAAGCCGCTAAAATATTCAAACCATAAGCTTCAAAGCCACCGTACCCCAGCAAGGCCTGACCCAGCTTGCCTGCACCCACCAAGATCGCATCGGTGGTATTATCATAGCCTAAAAACTGGCTGATATCCTCAATCAAGCTCTCGCGCAAGTAGCCGATCTTAGGCCGTCCTCCATCGGAAACCATTGCCAGATCCTTACGCACCTGCACCTCGCCCATACCAAGCGCATTGGCAAGACCGGTTGCAGAGATATAAGGAGAAGCCGTGTCCGGAATTCCCTTCAAATAAGAAAGATAACCAGGCAAGCGTTTTAGCACCGCCTTAGATATTTCTTTTCGTTCCATGATCATACTCCTATAATTCGATACAAAATCATATCGATATGATTTCATATCGATTATAGCAAAAAAGTTCAATACAAGCAAGTACCAATTATACACAACTTGTCTGTCTGAGCAATTCCTTTCGCAATCGCTGCATGATCCTTTTTTCCAACCTTGAAATATAGGATTGGGAGATCCCCAATTTGCAGGCTACCTCTTTCTGGGTCAATTCCTGCTGCCCTTCTAAGCCAAATCGCATTACCACGATCTCCCGTTCCCGGTCCGGCAATTCCTTTACCGCCTGCCGCAGCAACCGCAAATCCACATCATCCTCCAAAGGCCGCATGATCATATCTTCATCTGTCCCCAAAATATCGGATAGGAGCAATTCGTTGCCCTCATAATCCATATTGATCGGCTCATCCAGAGAAACCTCTGTTTTTTGGTTGGAAATCTTGCGAATGTGCATTAAGATCTCATTTTCAATACATCGGGACGCATAGGTGGCCAGTTTAATATTGCGATCTGTACGGTATGTACCAATGGCCTTAATCAGTCCGATGGTGCCAATAGAGATCAGGTCCTCTAAGTTCACCCCGGTGTTTTCAAATCTTCGGGCAATAAACACCACCAAACGCAAATTATGCTCAATAAGCTTCTGTTTGGCCCCTTCATCTCCCTGTACCATCGCATCCAAGGCAGCTTGCTCCTGTGAGCCTTTCAGCGGTGGAGGCAGCACATCACAGCCGCCAATATAGTATAGCTCTCTTTGGCAGATCAGGCCGATCCGCATTAAAAAATACAACAATTTTTCACTCATATGATCCCTCCTGTTAATGCTTGATACGCCCCATCTGCGCACACCCGATCCGGTGCAAATGCGACTAAAGAACTCCCCTTCCACGGCCCGATCTGTACTTGCGCAATGCGCAGCGCCAAAAGCATTCCCCCCGGCTGCCCTACTGTATGGTAAGGGATTAGCCTTAACCCGGAAATGGGCGCTGACAGCATGGTTTGCACCGGGCATCTTAACTGCTGCTGCGTCAAACCTGTGAGCCTTTGTGCCTGCGCCCCATCAATCACCAATACCGATCTTCCAGTCATAGGATCTTTTAGCTGATTACCGGTGTCCTCCAGCGCTGTCAGCTCCATGGTATGGCCATCATATTGTATGGTCACAGGCAAATACCGAACGCTGCCGATCTTGTCCCGAAATCCGGCAAAGCATAATAAAAATATCACTCCAGCTCCTAAAATCGGCCCTAAAAAACCAACGATCCCCATTCCTAAAGCAAGACCACCCAAAGCCATACTCAGCACAACAAACACCAAGCCTCTTCGCAAGGCACTTAGTGACCTGCCAAAGGCTATGGCACTCATTACACACAAACTAACGATCCGCCAGAGCCAATTTCCCAAGAAGGATATCCCGGGCAATAGACAAAGCCCGGCATAACCTGCACCAAAGGCTGCTGCAAAGGCGCAGCGCTTGGCATGAGATATATATCCACACAGCCGGTTTGTCCCCATCAATAGCAAAAAATCTACTAAAAAGTTTAAAAGGATTACCAAATCTATATAAACCAATCCGATACCTCCCTTCCAAAGTCCGTTTTAAGTATAACGAAGACCAAGAAAAAAATCCGTCACAACCAAGTTATCCGATTCCCCCAGCAACTGCCCCGGTGCTGGGACATTCTTGTACAAATACCCATAAGCTAAAAAAAGCGGCAGCTGATAACATCAGCTGCCGTTTGTTTCTGTCGAGGAATTTTCTTCCCGGTAAACATCTTTAATATTCTTTTCCGCTTTAAAGCGTGCAACCATAATTTCATGGCCGCAGCCCATACACCGCAGGCGAAAATCTGCGCCAGTGCGCAATACCAACCAGCGTTTTTCTCCACAAGGATGGGCTTTTTTCATCGTGAGAATATCCCCTAAGCGAATATCCATCATTTTTCTCCTTTTATGATGTCCCAATACTGCTTTGCAGCCTGTTCCATCTTGTTGTTGCCGTATGTATAATACCGCTTATCTTTCAAAATATCCGGCAGATACTGCTGTTTTACCCAGCTATTTGCATAGTCGTGGGGATACTGATAGCCCTGACTACGCTCCTGGGTGTAAGTATCTGCGTGCATATTTTGCAAATGACGTGGAAACTCTCCGCACTTGCCCTTTTTCACATCCTCTAAGGCCATATCCAATGCCACATGGCCTGTGTTGGATTTCGGGGAGGTTGCCATCAAAACAGCCGCATCACCCAAAGGAATTCTCGCCTCAGGCATACCAAGCATAAACGCTGCATCTACGCAGGATTTTACGATGGGGATGATCATAGGATACGCAAGACCAATATCCTCACAGGCAACTACCAATAGCCGTCGGCAAGCGGACTGCATCTGCCCTGCCTCCAGCAAACGAGCCAGATAATGGACCGCCGCATCCGGGTCAGAGCCGCGGATGGACTTTTGCAAAGCAGACAGAAGATCATAGTGACTATCTCCATCTCTGTCCATAGCCATGGCGCTTTTCTGAGTCACAGTAACTGCATCATCCAAGGTGATCACAAAGCGATCTGCCTGCGGACGCGCTGCAGAAAACAGCACCTCCACCGCATTCATAGCCTTGCGCAGATCACCGCCGCACGCACTTGCAATATATTCCAGCGCCCCTTCTTCTGCCTCTGCAGACAAGTTTGTCCGCTCCTGCATAAAAGCAACTGCTCTTTTTACCGCCTTCAATGCACCATCTTTAGAGATTTTCTTAAACTCAAAGACTGTAGAACGGCTCAAAATCGCATTAAATACGTAAAAATAGGGATTTTCCGTAGTAGATGCGATCAAGGTGATCTTACCGTTTTCAATATATTCCAGCAAGGATTGCTGCTGTTTCTTATTAAAGGACTGGATCTCATCCAGATACAACAGCACTCCATTGGGTGCCATAAAGGTATCTAACTGCGATACAATATTTTTAATATCTGCCGTGGAAGCCGTTGTGGCATTGAGGGTATATAAAGCCCGGTTGGTCTGCTTGGCAATAATATTGGCAACGGTGGTTTTACCGGTACCGCTAGGGCCGTAGAAGATCATATTAGGAATATTTCCGGACTCTACCAGACGGCGCAGCACCGCGCCTTCTGACAAGATATGTTCTTGACCAAATACTTCGTCCAAGGTCTGCGGACGCAGTAGATCAGCAAGTGGCTGGTACATACGCATCTCCTTTCAACTTCTTTAGAAAGTGGCTACATCCGGCTCTGCAGGCTCTGCAGGCTCTATAAAAATAGCCGTCAGCACAGGGCCTACATCGCCCTTATACAAAGGATGTTTTTCTGCCGCGATGGTGGCATTTACCATCACCCAGCTTCGGGATTCCAATGTGCTTGCCTGATCATAGCGGCAAGGAATTCCGCAGAACTGAATGTCATCTACGCAGCAGGTCATCACAAAGCGTCCGGGGGCAAACATATTGTTCTTCTCCCGACGCAGCATAGCAACCTGTGCCTTAAAGGAAACAGTTTTGCCATCATACTTTTGAGGTTCTTCTGTTACATCCCGGTACCAAAGAGCATAGTCCTCGTCCTTAATTTCAATGATCTTGGCATTGATGTCAAACGGCAGAGGATCTTCCACATCGTCAAAGGCCGTAGTGCCGTCCAAATAATCATACAAAATATCCATACGGCGGTTGGCGGCCCGAACAAGCTTATGCAGCTGGGTGGTGTCCTCACCTGGCTGCAAGCGGTTAAATACAACCATCTGGCCGCCTACCAGCTTGTCCATGACCAGATTACGCATGTTAGCGTTATAGGCCATAATTGTGGTACTATCGGCAAACATGACCTCCTGAGCGACCACCCAGTCCTGCGGGAAGCGACTATAGATATCCCCTACCAACTGCATGCCGTTAAGCTCTGCCACAACACGTTGGGCTTTATACTTCTTGGATAGAGCAGCCAATTCCTTAGTTGTCACACGCTCCTGATCCAAAACCTCCAGATAGACGTTCTTGCAAGGATAGGTGGAGATATCAAACTCCTCCTCACCCTCTTCAAACACCAATAAAAGCGTCCGCTCCCCATCATTAAAACGGGGATCTTCCAAAGTCTGCTGGATAAACTTTGTTTTACCGGAGTCCAAAAAACCGGTAAACACATATACAGGAATTTGACTCATACTTACACTCCAAATAACTTTGCAATGGCATCTTCTTGCAGACCGGAGCCGATCACGCAAAGCTTACCGGTGATGGCAGCACAGCCGGTACGAACATTGCTTTCTTCCGGCACATAGTCGAAATGGATCCAGTTGCCGTCCTCTCCGGCCACAATGCCCTTTGCACGCAAAACAAAACCAAAGGACTGGGTATCGAGCTGCTTCAAAGCATTTTCAACGGCCGCAACAGTGAACTTTTTAGCAGTTTCCACGCCCCAAGAGCTAAATACCTCATCTGCATGATGGTCATGACCGCAGGTGCAAGCTTCGCCATGGTGATGATGCTCATGGTGGTCGTGACCACAGCAGCAATGTTCTTCCTCATGATGATGGTGATGCTCATGGTGGTCGTGACCGCAGCAGCAATGTTCTTCCTCATGATGGTGGTGATGATGCTCGTGGTGGTCGTGACCGCAGCAGCAATGTTCTTCCTCATGATGATGGTGATGCTCGTGGTGATCGTGACCGCAGCAGCAATGTTCTACCTCATGATGATGGTGATGCTCGTGG
>JAZRCU010000270.1:0-3282 GCA_045659965.1 Faecousia sp. | reverse complement strand
CCGCACATAGGGGTCTGCTCTTCCTTGGGCTTGTTGCGATCTCTGGTGGTCAATGTCAAATCCAACTCCCGAGAAGCAATCCGGGCATCTTCGTCAAACATTTCGTAAAAGTCGCCTAGGCGGAAGAACAAAATGCTATTGGGATTTTCAGATTTGATTTGATTGTATTGACGCTTCATAGGGGTCAATTCAGTTTTATCTGCCATTATCTATCAGTCCTTTTTGGCAACAGTACCGGTAAGAGACCATGTGGTAGCACCTGTGATGGTCAAATTCAGGAAATTGCCAATATGTTTTTTATCTGCTGCAAAACGTACAAGTCGGCCGCCTTCTGTACGGGCGGTGAGCATATCTTTGTCTACTCCATCCACAAGGCAACGCATGGTCTTGCCAACATAGCCCTGATGGATCTGCTCGGAGATCTGGTTTTGCAGGGCGCAGAGTTTATCAAAGCGACGATTCTTCTCTTCCTTAGGGGTGGGATCTTCCATAGATGCAGCGGGGGTGCCCATCCGAGGGGAGAAGATAAAGGTGAATAGAGAATCGTAGTGAACAGCCTCGATCAAAGATAAGGTTTCTTCAAATTCTTCTTCGGTTTCTCCCGGGAAGCCTACGATCACATCAGAGGTCAGCACAAGGTCCGGCATAACGGATTTTGCGTAATTTACAAGCTCTAAATATTTTTCCCGGTCATAGTGCCGGTTCATGGCCTTAAGGACTCTGCTGGAACCGGATTGGAAGGGAAGATGCAGCTGTTTTGCAATTTTGGGAGTGGATGCCATGGTGTCAAAAAGCTTTTTGCCGGCATCTCTGGGATGACTGGTCATAAAGCGGATGAGAAAATCTCCCGGGATCTGGGCAATCATTGTCAGCAGATCAGAAAAATCGACCCCTTCTTCCAGATCCTTTCCGTAGGAGTTGACATTTTGACCCAGTAGGGTAATCTCTTTTGCACCATTTGCAATGACCTGCCGGCACTCCTGCAGGATGTCTTCCACCTTGCGGCTGCGTTCCCGGCCTCTTACGTAGGGGACGATGCAATAGGTACAGAAATTATTACAACCATACATGATGGATACCCAAGCTTTGAGCTGATTGTCCCGGATCTGAGGCAGACCTTCGGCAATAGAGCCAGCTTCATCTTCGACAAAGAAAGTGCGCTTATTCTGTGTCAGTACCCGGTGCAAAAGCTCGGGGAATTGCCACAGATGATGGGTGGAGAATACGCCGTCTACATGGGGATAGCTCTTTCTTATCCGGTCAACCACGTGGGTCTGTCCGGCCATACATCCGCACAGGAAGATCTTTTGTCTGGGGTGGCGGCGCTTGGTATGGGTCAGTGCACCAAGATTGCCGAATACTCTTTGCTCTGCGTGCTCCCGAATGGCGCAGGTGTTCATGACTACCACATCGGCATTTTCTGCGCTGTCGCAGATCTGATATCCGCCTTCACACAGGACACCGCGGATCTTTTCGGAGTCGGCTTCATTTTGCTGGCAGCCGTAGGTTTCTACATAGGCCAGCGGCGCAATATTTTGCTCTTTCCAGTATCTATGAATTTTATCACAAAAGGCCAGCTGGCGATCCAGTTCCTCTTGAGAAATTACAGTTGTTTTCTTTGACATGGGTTGCTCCTCAATATACTTTCTCAATGATAAATAATATCACAAAAGTTGCTTTTTTTCAAGGGTAGGTTAGAATTTTTTAACCTTTCATGAACGTTAGGAATGTGTCTTGCAATTTATACAATACCATGGTACACTATGGATATCAATTTCCCGAGGGAAGAAAGAGGATTATTTATGGAATG
This sequence comes from Faecousia sp., assembly GCA_045659965.1. Classification (GTDB taxonomy): domain Bacteria; phylum Bacillota; class Clostridia; order Oscillospirales; family Oscillospiraceae; genus Faecousia. The sequence continues at coordinate 1,472 of JAZRCU010000270.1, read as the reverse complement.
TAAATTCTGCGGCGGACAGATGGATGAGGGACATAAGTTCTGTCCCTTCTGCGGCAAGGACCAGCAAGAGCAGGAACTTGCAGAAGAAGTTTTGGTAGAGCAGAACACAGACTGCCAGGAAACAGAGGCTTTTGAAGAGATGGACACAGCGTGTCAGGAAACAGAGGCTTTGGAAGAGATGGACACAGCGTGTCAGGAAACAGAGGCTCTGGAAGAGGAAATTTCTGAAGAAATGGCCCTTCCGGAAAAACCAAAAAAGAAAACTTGGGTTTTGGTGACAGCGATTGCATCTGCCGTTGTGGTGTTGGCTGCTTTGGCAGTAGTTTTGCTGGTGGCTTTGGGTGTAGACTTGAAGCCCCGGGGTAATAATATCCAGAAACTGGATAGCTACACCTTTAGCGATGAGAAGGCTTTGAAGAATATTGATACGGTTGTTGCTAAGGTTGCAGACAAGGAATTGACCAACGGCCAGCTACAGATCTATTACCGTATGCAGGTGATTGATTTTCTGAACTATTATAGCGGCTACTTGACTACTTTGGGTCTTGACTATTCAAAGCCCTTAAGCGAGCAGACTTGTTACTACAATGAGGAACTGACTTGGGAGCAGTATCTGCTGGATATGGCAATTCAGACCTGGCAGAACTATCAGACCTTGGCAGTATTGGCAGAACATGCTGGTTTTACCATTGATGAAGAACTGGCACAGCAGTTGGCACAGCTGCCCGAGGATCTGGAAGCACAAGCAATTGAAGATGGCTATGAGAGCGCGCAGGCCATGATGGAAGAGCTGATCGGCGCTGGCTGCACCATGGATATTTACATGGATTATATCACCTTGGCTTATACTGCCAATGAGTATTATGCTCAGGAGTATGAAAACCTGATGCCCGATGATGCACAGGTGGAGGAGTACTATGCTCAGAATGAAGCGGTATTCCAGCAGCAGGGAATTGCAAAGGATGGCAAGCTGATTTCTGATGTGCGTCATATTCTGATTTGCCCTGAAGCTACAGAAACAGAAGATGGCGAGACCGCCATCGGTGATGCAGAGTGGGCAGCATGCCTTGCAAAGGCTGAGGAAGTGCTGAATATCTGGGAAACCGGTGAAGCCACAGAAGAAAGCTTTGCTGCATTGGTTGCTGAATATACAGAGGACACCGGCTCTGCTACTACCGGCGGTTTGTATGAGGATGTTACACCCAGTTCCAACTATGTAGAAAACTTCTTGAACTGGGCCGTGGATGGCCAGCGTCAGCCCGGTGATACTGCAATTGTGCAAACAGAATACGGCTATCACATTATGTATTTTGTGGAAGGTGAGGTCTATTGGATGTATGCGGCCAGAAATGCCTTGATCACAGAAAGAACTGATGCGCTGATTGCTGATGGCAACGAACAGTTCCCCATGGTAGTAACCTATAAGAACATTTGCTTACCGGAACTGAATATCGCATAATAAAATACCCGAT
>JAZRCU010000269.1:0-6827 GCA_045659965.1 Faecousia sp. | reverse complement strand
TTACATAGTTCACTACGTTCTGGGTATCAGCAGTATGATAATCGTTGGCAATACCCTTGTCCATGTTCATTTCCTGAAGAACAATGATATCCCATTTCTTATCTGTTAAGCCCTGCTTCAGGGTGGACTTCTTCTGGGTGACCCATTTGCCCTCAGTGTCTGCACCGATCTTGTAGTAGGTGTACTCTGCAGAATCATTGGGACCAAAGTCTGCGTGCTCGTACATGTAGCAGCCGCCGTGGTACATAACGCCCAGTTCCACATCGGTGATAGCATGGCCATCGAAGGTTGCATCCGCAGGAATACCCTCTGCCTGAATCACATCATACAGCAGATGGTAGGAGTCCAAGGAATGGCTATTGCCAAGGACCAGCACCTTCAGAACTGCATTTTCCTCAGCCTGCTTCTGATCCAGAACATCCTGGTATGCGCTCTTGATGTTTGCAACATCCCATTTGTTCATCACAGCGCTATGCTGGCTGTAAATATTCACCAAACCGGCAACCTGTGTATCGTCAAGCTTTGCCCACTCTTCCTTGGAAACCAACTCTGTCAGTTCCTTCAGACTGTAAGAAGCTGTGTTGCCGAACAGGATGTTGTCGTCATCCTTCAGCTTAATGTAAGGACGGCCATATACCTTCTTATTGGCATTGGCTGTATTGACAGATACAGCGCTTCCCGTCTTCATGATGTTTACCAGAATGGTACTGGGACTCTCGCCACCAAATTCCTCATTGGTAAATGCAGAATAGGTATTAGGCTTCATGTTGCTCTTATTGGGAGCTTCGGATACATTCAGTGCAACACCAAAGGTGTCTACTGCCTCTTTTACCATGGTATCACCCAAGAATTCGCTCTTGTAATAGATACCAACTCTGTCTGTGCTCAAGGTTACAGAAGTCAGCTTAGCACTATAGTGGTGATAAGATGTGCCGTCATCATCTGTAATGGCAAGATAATTGTTCATAGCCACTACATTACCGCTGATATTCTCCACAACGCCATAGACATTGTCGCCAATGAAGTGGTCAGCAGTCTTTCTGTCTCTTAAGGTCAAGGTAGCGCCGTTGTTGGCAACTGCATTGACAACATGCTTGCCGTTCAGGTCAACGATCACATCCTTGGTAACTTCTAAAGTTTCCACATCCTGACCCAAGATCACGTAGCCCATGCCAACCTTTTCGATTGCTTGCTCCACAGTGGCATACGGAGTTACGTTCGTGCCGCTAACAACCGCTGCTACGCCACCGATCTTTGCTTGCGCTACCAACTTGCCGTCTTGCTGCAGAACGACCTCTGTGCCGTCAGCAACAGTAACCTTAGCATCCGCGCTCCAAGCCACTGCAGAATTACCAATCACTGTGCCATCTGCAATATTTTTCGCATTCAAAACCACGCTGCCGGAAAATGCAGCGCCATCTTCTGTGGCAACGATCTGGAAGGTATCAGCAGTAGGTACTTGCAGATAAGCAATTTCACCGATGATAGCGTCTCCACCTACCTGGATAAGCACATCTGCAACACTATTGTCCTTATCCGCTCTAAAGCCGACACAATCGCCATTCGCATTCTTTGTGATCTCGCCGCCGTATACATTCAAGCGAGCAGCATTATTATGCAAACAAATTGCATCACCGGTGTATTTTGCGTTACCGGCAATAATTTTACCGCCATAAACATTCACGGTGCCTTTGGTCCAAATAACGCCACCATAGGAGGTTTCGTTTGTAGCAGAGATCGTACCACCGTAAATATTGATAACACTGCCTGCTTCTGCACTGATTGTGCCGCCACTACCGGTACATGTACCCACGATTTGGCCATCTTCCGCATCGGCAGAATGAACATCCAGAATATTCAAAGTCGCATTGGCCGCTAAATCAAATGCTCGTGCTGAAGCCGTACTTGCATCATTCGTCAGGGTATAACCATTCAGATTCAAGCAGATCTCCTTGCCGCCAGCCAGTTTTGTCTGAGAAATATTCAGATGATCTGTCAAATAGTAATGGCTAGCGCCGGAATCAAAACCATAATCATTCAAGGATGTCCAACTAACATCCTCATCGCAGGCATCACAGTGCGCAATCTCACTATTGACCATATCATTGAGCATGGTTGCCAAATTTGCAACCATCTTCTCGCCTTCGCCCTTTGCCAAGGGAGACATATGGGTTTCATAACTACCAAATGCGTAATCATCAGAATAGGTTCTATTATTGTCGTAATTGGTAATATTGTAAGTATACGCCAAGGAATTGGGGATGTAATATACATGCAGGTTTGCATAACCGAAAATCAAAGGCTCGCCGTACTGGGCGTTCTGGATTCCAAGTCCGGTAGCGCTATCATATGTATTCAGTTTTGCCCAATCGTTATGCTGGTTTGCAGTTGCCAGTGTTGCCACTTCAGAGTAACGGTCAAACGCCTCACCGGGAGTGGTAACAATCGCAATCTCCGGTCCGATCAACAGAGCGTCGATCTCCATGGTAGTTGTGCTGCTTTCATCATGGTCTCTATATTTCCGGATCTTATCCATCTGGGTAGTAGAAGCAATGCAAAGTGTCTCCTTCTTTCCAGTGGTCGGATCGGTATAGGTATGCTCAAAAGGATCTTCTTTCCAAGTAGAGTTAAACAGAGAGCTCTTATCCTCATGGGGCCATGTTCCCTTTGTATAAGCCTCATAAGCAGCATCTGCAGCAGCTATCTCGGCAGCTGTATAGACAACGCTTTTCGCCTGATAGATCTTCTGCATCGTCTGGATCTGGCCATTAGCAACAGCCTTCATGCCGCTGCCCTTCAGGCAAGTCTTTGCGATCTCAGCCAGCTTCTTACCATAGGTATTGCCCTTCTGGCCGCTGGCATCTGCAACGATCCATTCACCATCTACAGTGCCGTCACCGTTGTCGTCCATCTTGCTGGTGGGGTTATTGTTGCCGCCTGCGCCTTGGAAGAATGCAACGCGGTAACCGCCATTTTCCGCTTTGCCTAACTCATAACGGAAAGCATTGACATAGTCAGAAGTAACCAGACGGTTGTTATCACCGGTAGAATTCAAAGAGGGGTGGCAACGCCAGTTGATCAAAGCGATGGGAGCTTTACCATCTGCAAATTCAAAGGAAATTGCATGCAGAGTCTGGTCAACCTCAGAAACCTGATCAATGTACTCACCGGAAACCTGTGTGGGACGATTATTAAAGTTATCACCACTGACATATTGCTGACCATAGTTTGCCCATCTACCATCCTCTGTGATCAGATGACGCACAGTATTCATAGAAACGCCAGCAGCCTCAGCTGCTTCGATCTGGCCCTTCTTCACAGTCGCAACAGAGCGATTATCCAGTGCCTGGCTAGCAGCCTTTACAAAGTAATTCTGAGAATTGGAGTATTTGCCGGCTGCATTATATCCAACCAAGCGCTCTCTCCATTGACCCAGATACTCATAGGCAGTCGCACCGCTTACGGTGTATGTTGTGCCATCAAGCTTCTTAACAGTAGCACCGCTGCTGTTCTTTAAGCTTGTTGTATAGGATGCAAGATCTACACCGCCATGAGCATGGGTGCCGGTCACCATGACCTTATTTCCAGCAATGCCCAGAGTTTCCTGGATCGCTGCTCTGACCAGTTTTGTATGACCCATATCACCGATGGCATCCATGGTGAACAAGAGGACAGTATTATCCTTACTGTCAGTAATAGCAATACAGGTCAGGAACAAGCCGTCGTTTTCATCGACAACTCCATCACCGTTATCATCCATTTTGGTTTCGTATGCCAACCGGCTAATAGAAGAGCCGATACCCCGGAGAGGGACAGGCATAATTCCGCTATCGGGATCACCGTCTACATAATAGGGGTTAATGTCTACCTTTGCATAACCTACCCGGAAACTTTCTTCCGCAGGCGCTGCTGATGCAGACATTGCTAATACGCCTACCATAATCGTTAGGACGCAAAGCAGTGCTAATACTTTTTTCATCATAAGCTTTCCTCATTTCCTTGAAATTTTTGCAGAACTTCACGAATATAGTATAATCTATACCATTGGAAAAATCAAGAAATACTCCTCTTTTTTTATAACTCATCCACACATTTCTGCACAAAAAAATGCACCCCAGAAGCAAAATTGCTTCCGGGGTGCAAATTACTTATATTTCACCAGGTTTTTTACAAAATTTCCGATGTTTTTAGAGAATCATTCTCCTGTATACTGTCCAAAAGGATTGGCCAAGGTGTAGTTAACTGCTGCGATAATATTATCCTGCATAGTCTTAGTGATTGTCAGATCACCGGGGGTTGCAGTCTTATTCGCACGCATTGCATTGGGAACAGTGGTGTATGCAACAGAGTCGATCTGCTCCAAACCAAACAGCTCTGCATACCACAGGTAAGCTACCATCACGCGGGATGCATCGCTTAAATGGGTGTAATCACGATAGCTAAACTTCTCGTTCTCCAAGTAGTTATATTCGCTGCCGGACAAGGTCAGATTATTGATAGCATACATCATAGTTGTGCCGGGTGTTACGATATTCTCTTCGCTAATGCCGTAATTACCTGCAACATACTTCTTGACGTTGTATGCCATCTTGTTGTGCTGGGTCTGCGCATCGTTGTTAAAGAAATTCTGCATGCGGGTTTCCCAGCTGTTAATACCAGCCAGCGCATCACCATTCTTCTCGCCTTCTACACCGCCGCCGGGATCAGAAACCTTATAGATCCACTTATTCTCTCTGTACTGGGCAGCAGTAGCGTAAGTACCTGCAGGAACTTCGGGATTTGCCCAAACCATGTTCCACATAATCTTAGGTGTATAACCCAAGGTACGTCTTACATAGTTCACTACGTTCTGGGTATCAGCAGTATGATAATCGTTGGCAATACCCTTGTCCATGTTCATTTCCTGAAGAACAACGACATCCCACTTCTTATCTGTCAAGCCCTGCTTTAGAGTGGACTTCTTCTGGGTGACCCACTTACCATCGGTATCTGCACCGATCTTATAGTAGGTATATTCTGCAGAGTCGTTCTTACCGAAGTTTGCATGCTCATACATATAGCAGCCGCCGTGGTACATAACACCCAGCTCTACATCGGTAATCGCATGACCATTGAAGGTTGCATCCGCAGGAATGCCCTCTGCCTGAATCACATCATACAGCAGATGGTAGGAGTCCAGAGAGTGGCTATTACCAAGGACCAGCACCTTCAGCACAGCATCCTCTTTGGCCTGTTCCTGGGCTACCTTATCTGCATAGGCATCCTTGATATTCTGAACATCCCAACTGCTCATTACAATGTTAAACTGGCGGTAAATCTCCAACAGGCCGGCTACCTGATCATCCTCAAGATCCGCCCATTTTTCCTTGGAAACCTTCTCAGTCAGTTCCTTCAAGCTATAAGAAGCTGTGTTACCGAACACAATGCCATCGTCATTCTTCAGTTTAATGTAAGGACGGCCGTATACTGCCTTATTCGCATTGGAAGCATTGATCAGTGCAACGCTTTCCGTCTTCATGATATTTACCAAAATGGTACTGGGGCTCTCGCCGCCAAATTCCTCGCTAGAAAACTCAGAATAGGTATTGGGCTTCATATTGTTCTCATTGGGAATCTGAGAAACATTCAACGCAACACCAAAAGTATCCACAGCATCTTTTACCATGGCATCGCCCAAGAATTCACTCTTGTAGTAGATACCAACCTTGTCGGTACTTAAGTTCACAGACTTTAACTTTGCACTGTAGTGGTGGTAAGATGTACCATTAACATCTGTAATTGCCAAATAATTGGCCATGGGCACTACATCACCACTGATATTGCTGACATAACCGTAAATATTATCACCAATATAATAGTCAGCAGTCTTTCTGTCTCTCAAGGTCAAGGTAGCGCCGTCCTTGGCAATTGCATTGGTAACAAACTTACCATTCAGATCAACGATCACGTCCTTGGAAACTTCCAAGGTTTCCACATCCTGACCCAAAATCACGTAGCCCGCGCCGACCTTTTCGATGGCCTTCTCCACAGTGGCATAAGGTGTTACACTTGTACCCATGACCACCGCTGCTGCACCGCCAACCTTCGCCTGTGCTACCAGCTTGCCATCGGGCTGCAGAACAACCTCAGTGCCGTCAGAAACGGTTACCGCATCCCCTGCTGCCCAAGAAACTGCACAGCTACCGATAACATCACCATCATTGATGGTTTCTTTCGCCTTTAACACAACGCTACCGGTAAATTCAGCGCTGTCTTTTGTCGCCACAACCCGGAAGGTATCGGCAGTAGGCTTTGTCAGGTAGCAGATCTCGTCTACCTGTGCATTTCCGCCAATGGTCACAGTGCCTTCGCCATACTTACTCTCTCTGTATGCAGCCACACAGTCGCCAACTTTCGCTGTTCCGGCAACAATTTCGCCGCCATATACGTTCAGTGCACTGTTGGTATCATACAAACATACTGCGCCGCCATTGTTATTGGAAGCCGCGCCGGTGATCTTACCGCCAAACATATTCACAGTACCGCAGTTATAAATTACGCCACCGTGTGCAACATTCTTTGTGGCAGTATCACAGGTCAATTCGCCTGCATAAATATTTAGCTCACAACCGGAATCTACCCAGATTGTGCCGCCGCTGCCGCCATTACCGGTGCCTACGAGCTTGCCGGTCTTCTCGACAGAGGTGTCCATAATATTCAGCTTTGCCTTGGCCTTCAGATCAAATACACGACCTGTGGAAGTTAAGGTGCAGCCATTCAGATTCAGGCAGATATTCTTGCCGGCATTTATGCTGATCTGCTTGATGTTGGTATCCTCTTCCAAATAA
>JAZRCU010000268.1:0-7117 GCA_045659965.1 Faecousia sp. | reverse complement strand
ACTGTCCTGCGGTTTGGAAAACACCCAGGATCTGGTCGCTGATTTGCAGCAGGCGATTGAAAAAGTTTAATAAAAATGCCCTCAGAAATTCTGAGGGTATTTTTAATGGTAAACCGGGAGCGCCACAAAGGCGCAGCCGGGTTTTTATATTTAGATCTCGATATCCAAGGTAGAAACAACACGGGCACAACGGGGGCACAGGCCGTTTGCGTCGGCATTTACAGAGTGCATCCAGCAACGGGGACATTTCTCGCCGCGAGCTTCCAGGACACCGATCTGCAGCTGGGGCAGGTTGACACCATTGCCAACAGTAGCGCCTTCTGCAACAGCTTCCCAATCGCAGGAGGATACGATGCAGATCTCAGCCAGATTTACATCTTCACAAGCGGCCTTCAGCTGAGCATCCTCAGTATACAGGCTGACATGGGCTTCCAGAGCCTTGCCGATACGCTTTTCGCTACGGGCAACTTCCAGTACACCGTTGACGTCCTGACGCAGCTTCATCACAAGAGCCCATTTTTCCATGGTAGCGTCGTCCAGAGCATAAGCGCTGAAGTCAGCGGGCATCTGGTTGAGCAGGATGTTGCGCTTGTCATCGCTATCCATGTGAGGCATAGCCTGCCAGATCTCGTCACAGGTGAAGGCCAGAATAGGAGCAAACAACTTGGCCAATGCATCTACGATCAGATACAAAGCAGTCTGTGCGCTGCGGCGGCGCAGGCCGTCCTTTTCTTCGCAGTACAGACGATCCTTCAGGATGTCCAGATAGAAAGAGGACAGTTCTACAACGCAGAAATCGTTGATTGCGTGGGTGATCACATGGAAGTCATAACTGTCATAGGACTTACGAACGAGCTTAACCAGAGCATCCAGCTTGGTCAGTGCCCACTTGTCCAGCTCTTCCATCTGGTCGGCAGGAACAAGGTTGTTGGGATCGAAGCCATCCAGATTACCCAGACAGTAACGAGCAGTATTACGGAACTTCAGATAGTTCTGCGCGATCTGCTTGAAGATCTCCTTGGAGCAGCGGACGTCTGCATGGTAATCAGAAGATGCAGCCCACAGACGGACGATGTCAGCACCGAAGTCTTTAATGAGGTCAGCGGGGTCAACACCGTTGCCCAGACTCTTGTGCATAGCACGGCCTTGTCCGTCTACCACCCAGCCATGGGTCAGGACCTGCTTGAAGGGTGCGCCCTGATCCAGAGCGCCAACAGAGGTCAGCAGGGAGGACTGGAACCAACCACGGTACTGGTCAGCGCCTTCCAGATAAACATCTGCAGGCCACAGCTTGGGAGTCCGGTGCATCAGGGATGCGTAGTGGGTAGAGCCGGAGTCAAACCAGCAGTCCAGAGTATCGGTTTCCTTGTCGAATTCCTTACCACCGCAGTGAGGACAGGTGAAGCCATCAGGAACAAGCTCCATAGCTTCCTTTTCAAACCATGCATTAGAGCCGAACTGATCAAACAGCTCAGAGATCTTTGCGATAGACTCAGGGGTAGAAACGGGCTTGCCGCAGTCCTTACAGTAGAAAACAGGAATAGGCAGACCCCAGCGACGTTGACGGCTGATACACCAGTCAGCGCGCTCGCGGATCATGCTGATCATCCGGTCTTCGCCCCAAGCAGGGAACCACTGGACATTCTCGATTGCCTTAACGGCCTGATCCTTGAAAGATTCCACAGAGCAGAACCACTGGGGAGTTGCCCGGAAGATGACGGGCTTCTTGCAGCGGTCATGGTGGGGATAGGAGTGCATGATCTCCTCGGCAGCAAACAGGGCACCGGTTTCCTTCATATCCTCCAAAATTACAGGGTTGGAAGCCTCGGTCTTCATGCCGGCATACTTTCCAGCATACTCGGTGTGACGGCCGTAATCATCCACGGGAACTACCAGCTCAATGCCATAGCGCATACAGGTCTGATAGTCATCTGCACCGAAGCCGGGAGCTGTGTGAACGCAGCCGGTACCGGAGTCCATAGTGACGTACTCAGCGTGGACCAGCTGAGAGGTCTTGTCCAAGAAGGGGTGCTTAGCCAGCATATGCTCAAAGAATGCACCGGGATAAGAGGCCAGAACTTCGTAGTTGGCAAAGCCGCCCATCTTCATGGTCTTTTCCATCAGAGCCTGGGCCATGATATAGGTTTCGCCGTTTTCAGCCTTTACCAGAACATAGGTATCTCTGGGGTGCAGGCAAATTGCCATGTTACCCGGCAGAGTCCTGATGGGAGTGGTCCAGATAACGAAGGAGGTCTTGCTCAGATCAAAGCCGGAGAGCTTGCCCAGATCGTCCTTGACGGCAAACTTAACGTACACAGAGGTACAGGGATCATCATGGTATTCAATGTCTGCTTCTGCCACAGCGGTAGCGCAGAAGGGACACCAGGTAACAGGCTTCAGACCCTTATAGATATAGCCCTTATCAAACATGCGGCCAAAGACCTTTACTTCCTGAGCCTCAAAGTGCTTGTCCATAGTGCGATAGGGATTTTCCCAATCGCCAACAACACCCAGACGCTTGAAACCGCCCATCTGCTTCTGGATAAAGTCCTCAGCAAACTCCTCGCATGCCTGACGGAACTCGGGAACAGACATATCCTTATTCAGCTTCTTCTTGGAGTTTTCGATGGCGCGCTCAATGGGAAGGCCATGGTTATCCCAGCCGGGGACATAGGGGGTGTAATAACCCATCATAGCATGGCTGCGGACAATAAAGTCCTTTAAAGTCTTATTCAGCGCGTGACCCATGTGAATATAGCCGTTAGAGAAGGGAGGGCCATCGTGCAGCACGAAGGGGGGCAGGTCCTTATTCTTTTCTAGCAGCTGGTTGTACAGATTATCCTGATTCCAGCGTTCCAGCATACCCGGCTCCCGGGCAGGCAGACCGGCCTTCATGGGGAAGTCTGTCTTCGGGGTAATAATTGTGTTTTTGTATTCCATTGGAATTTACCTCCATTTGTTGTCAAAATAAAAACACCTTTGCCTCTTGTAAGAGACAAAGGTGTTTATAACCTCTGCGGTACCACTCTTGTTCCGGTTTCCCAGCACTCGTAGGCGCGATATCGGGCGCGACCGGCACAGTCTACTGACCAAAAGGTGTTGGGTGTGCAGCTCCGAGGGGATATCTTCTCCGGCATACCTGCTGCCTTGCACCGACCGGCAGCTCTCTGGAGGTTGTATCGGGGAAAACGTGACCTCATCTAAGCATAAGTATCAATTTAGCGATGGGTAGGATCGTAATTGCGACCAAACTGCAAGTTTGTAAACTTGCTGGTAGTGGTGTCATTTACGGGATGCTTGGGCTCTGCAATGGGAGCAACGTCATCGGTTGTGCCCACCAGAATCTGCAGATTTGCAGAGATCTCGTCCGCAACCTCATTGGCAGCAGCTTCCTGCATAGAGCCATATTCGTTACGGTCAAAATCAAAAGCAGCATGGGTATGGGTAACAGGGGAGGGGCGATTGGACTCTTTAATCCGCTCCAAAGCCTGTACGCAAGACTGAATCTGCTCCTGAAGCTGGGTGATAGCAGAAGCGGCTGCCTGCTTGGCTTCCTCTACGCGATCGTTTTCAGCTGCAATCAGGGCATCTGCGTTCTTAGCGTTTTCTGCAGCAGCAGCGTTGGCGTCGTTTAACATCTGGGTGCACTTTGCTTCTGCCTCTTTGACCATCATATCACAGGTCTTTTGGGCGTTGACAATGGCATCTTTCATGCTGGCTTCGTTCTTGCGATACTCTTCCAGCTTGCTTACCAGAACTTTCATTTTGCTCTTAAGCAGAGCATTTTCCTTATACAAGGTGACATAGTCTTCAGTCAGAGGCTCCAGGAATTCATCCACGGCCTGCATATCGTAACCGCCAAAGGCAGCACGACTGAAGGAAATTTGATCAATTTGTTGGGGTGTAAACATAGATATACCTCTCTGTTTGTTAGATGTAGCTTTCGATTTCGACCTGTGCACTTTCCAGATCGCCTACAACATCCATATTGTGGGGGCAGAACAGGTAAGTAGACTGTGCAACCTTCTTTACGCTGCCGTCCAGAGCGTAAACGCTGCCGGACAGGAAGTCAACAACACGGCGGGTCAGAGCCTTATCTACATTTTCCATGTTCAAAATAACTGCTTTCTTTCTGCGCAGTTCGTCAGCAGCCTTGGCAGCATCATCAAAGGTCTTAGCATGGAACAGCACGACCTCCTGCTTGCCGGAGCTCATATTCAAAACCTGACCGCTAAAGCCGCTGGAAGCAGGTGCGCTGGCAGCGAATGCGCTATCAGTATTCTGATTGGAAGTAAAGGGAGAAGTGCGACGGCTACGGGGAGCGGGCTCCTGAACCTCTTCTTCGTAAACGTCCAACTCTTCGTCGTAATCATCATATTCCTCGTCGGAATAGGGCTGGGCAAACTTCTTTACGTTATCCCAAAAACTCATGTGTCTATTTCCTCCTACTATCTTTGCATCTTAGTGATGAGAATTCGTATAGTCCCGTGGGCCGAAGATGGCAGTGCCGACACGTATCATGGTGCTACCGCACCGGATCGCTTCCCGGTAATCTCCGGACATACCCATGGACAATATATCTACCCATACATTATCGTATTTTTTTGTCGTTATGTCAACAGAAAGGTTGTATATTTCTTGAAAAAATTTATGATTTTCTGTAGAATCCTGACAAATTGGGGGGATAGCCATGAAACCGCGAAGACGAACGTTGGGAAATTCTTGCATTCTTTGCAAAACATCATCTATTTCGCTCACCAGAAAACCCGATTTGCTTGCTTCCTTGCCGATATTGATCTCAAATAGAATATCCTGTACAAGATCTTGTTTGGCGGCTTCTTTTTGAATGGCATCTAAAAGGCGCAAAGAGTCCACGCTTTGGATCAGGTCCACTTTTCCCACCACTTGACGTACTTTATTGGTCTGTAAATGGCCGATAAAATGCACAGGTGCGCCGATATAGGCATTTTCTCCCAACTTTTTGGTCAATTCCTGCACTTTGTTTTCTCCGCAACAATCCACACCGGCTGCAATGGCCTGGCGGACAGCATTGGCATCGTTCATTTTTGTTGCAGCGCATAGGAGGATCTCTTTTGGATCCCGGCCGGCTTCCTTTGCTGCCTGCTGGATCATATTTCGGATCTGTGCGATATTTTCAGCGATAGACATAGTGTTCTCTCTTTCTGTGAAAAAAGGCGACAAAGCAGTGCTTCGTCGCCTTTTGATTATTCTACGGGGAGCGCAGCCTTGATGGGTCGGATAGGAGCTAGGGTGGAGATGGCGTGCTTGTAGATCATTTGCTGCTTGCCATCGGTGACCAGCACCACCCCAAAGCTATCAAAACCTGTAATGACTCCACGAAGCTGAAAGCCGTTCATCAAAAACAGCGTGACCGGCACCTTGTCTCGACGGACCTCGTTTAAAATGGCGTCTTGTAAAGTTTGTTGTTCAGACATATGTATTCCTTCTTTCTTATAATTAGTTGGGATACATAAATCCTATCATTTTTCAGTTGTCGAATTCCTCAAGAATTTGTCGCGCTTTTTGAAGAATTTGTAATGTGTTTTCTCCTGGGGCGCGACGGAGCCAATGGATGTTGGGATTTCTTCTGAACCATGTCAGCTGACGCTTGGCATAATGCCGGGAGGCTTGTTGTACCAAGGCGATCGCCGTATCCATATCACTGCGCCCGGCCAAGGTATCTACAAATTCTTTATAGCCAATTGCCTGCATGGCAGTGGATTTTTCGCTGATGCCGCTATCGAGCAGTGACTTGATCTCTTGGATTAGGCCATCCTGAAGCATGATTTCTACCCGATGGTCGATTCTGTTGTAAAGATCCGCACGATTTTCATCCTCCAGACCAAACCAGACAGGCTGAAATCTTGGCGGAATGGACTGGGTTTTCAGGTTATGGGCTGTGATGGTTTCGCCGGTTTCATAATAGACTTCCAAAGCACGAAGCACACGCTTTCTATCTTTGAGGTGAAGCTTTTTTGCGCTATCTGGGTCGATTTCTTCCAGCAGCTGCAGCATCGCTTCCATGCCAAGTTCGTCTGCTTGCTTTTCCAGTTTTTCGCGCATGCCAGTGGAAGGATAGGGGGCAAATGTGTTTCCTTTGACCAAAGCGTCCATATATAACCCGGTACCACCGGCAACAATGGCGGTTTTTCCCCGGGCAATAATATCTTCTACAATGGGAGTTGCTAGTTCACAGTATCGGCTGACAGAAAAATCTTCATTGGGCGAAACAACATCCAGCATGTGATGGGGGATGCCGTCCATTTCTTCTTTGGTAGGCTTGGCTGTGCCGATATCCATGCCCTTGTAGATCTGCATGGAGTCACAGGACACGACCTCTGCGTTTAGCTCCTTGGCAAGGGCAACGGCAAGGGCTGTTTTTCCGGAGGCGGTAGGCCCGGCAATACATATCATTGTAGGCTGCATGGGCGGCCTCCTTTCTTTGTTATACGCGCTTAAATTGCTTTTCCAGCTGTTTTTTGCTCAGACTGATGCAGATAGGTCTGCCGTGGGGACAGTATTTTAAGTCCTCTCGGGACATCACCTGTTCTGCCAAGGCTTTCAGTTCCTGCTCACTGGTGGTCCAGCCGGCTTTAACAGCAGCTTTGCATGCAACAGTATGGAGCACCTCATCACGAATATTGGTGGATTTTTCTCTACGGCCGTTTAATAGATCTGCGCCTAAACTCTCCAAAGTGTCTTGGATGTCCTGCGCCTCCAGATCCATGGGGACCTGTCGTACCAATAGAGTGTTATCACCGAAGCTTTCGATTTCAAAGCCGAGAGTTTCCAGTACTTCCAGATTTTCCAGCAGAATTCCGGTGACTTCTGCAGAAAAACGGCAAGGTTGGGGAACAAGTAAGGCTTGGGAGCTGATCTTTTCTTGGTTAGCTTTCAGCTTTTCAAATAGAATTCGCTCATGGGCAGCATGCTTATCAATTAAGAAAGCATCTTCGCCTTGTTCTACCAAAATATAGGTGTGATAAAGCTCACCTACAAAGCGCCAGGTTTCCTCTGCGGGCATATCTATTTCTTGCTGGGCAACCATATTTTCGCACTCTGGCGCAACCTCAGCGGTAGGGGCGGGCTTCGGAGT
>JAZRCU010000267.1:0-3151 GCA_045659965.1 Faecousia sp. | reverse complement strand
CACCAAGCAAGGCAATGGGCTACTGGTGCAGGAAGTGGCAAAAGCAGGCGGCATTGATTACACAAAGCCTGTGCTCTTTGGCTACACCGGTGTGTCCGAGGATATGATCTGTAAGTTTATAGAAGATAGCAAGGACAAGCTGCCCCAAGTGCGCTACACCACCGTGGGCAGCGTCATTGGCACCCACGCAGGCCCCGGCGCTGTGGCGATCGCCTTCTTCAAAAGATAAGTTTTGACATTCTACTTGTGGTAGAGTGGTAATTTGCCGGTGTAGGTAGCATCTTGCCGGACAAGGTGGTATCATAAGACGGTAAAGGAATGAATGCTATGAAAAAACAAACAAAATCCTTGCGCTGGGTGAAGCTGGATAACGCTGCCAAGATTTATCCGGCTGCCAGAAGAAAAAACTGGAGTAACATGTTCCGCCAGTCTGTGACCTTGAAGGAAGATGTGGATATCAAGGCGCTGGAAAAGGCGCTGAAGGTAGTCGTGAAGCGCTTTCCCACCATTGCCGCCCGGCTGCGCAAAGGCGCATTTTGGTACTATCTGCAGCAGATCTCCTCTCCGGTGCAGATCAGCAGCGAGTATAGCTATCCCATGGCCCACATGACAAATAAGGAGATGCGCCGATGCGCATTCCGGGTGATCGTATATCACAACCGGATCGCCTTGGAATTTTTCCACGCCCTTACCGACGGCACCGGGGCGCTGATCTTCCTGAAAAATCTGGTGGCAGAATACTTAGAGCAAAAGCATGGCATTCAGATTCCTCTGGAGCATGGAATTTTAGATCGCAAAGCGCCGCCTACCGAAGAGGAAATGACCGACTGCTTCCCTAAGTATGCAGGCCCTGTTTCCGCCCCCCGGAAAGATACCAACGCCTGGCAGATGACAGGTCTTGGACAGGCAGACGGTTTTATGTATCTGACCTGCTTCCAGATCCCAGTGGCAGAGGCGCTGAAAGTTGCCCACGAATATGGGGTGAGCTTAACGGTGTTCTTTTCTGCGGTGATGATGCTCTCTCTTTATAACATGCAGGCCGAGCAGATCCCCGAGGCAAGACAGCAGAAGCGGATCAAACTTCTGATCCCCATTAATCTGCGCAATCTCTATGGCTGCCACACCTTGCGAAATTTTGCCATGTTCACCGTCCCGGAGCTGGACCCCCGGCTGGGCGCGTATACCTTTGAGGAGATCTGTCAGGTGATCGTGCACAAAATGGGCACAGACTTTACCAGAAAGCACATGTCCCAAGTCATCGCCACCAATGTCAGTAATGAGCAAAATCCCATGGTACGGCTGATCCCGCTGCCTATCAAAAATGCGGTGATGAAAGCCATTTTCAACAGCGTAGGAGAAAAGAAGTGCTGCCTGTCCCTATCCAATCTGGGTCAGGTGAAAGTACCGTCCATTATGGAAGAATACATCCAGCGCTTTGATTTTATCTTAGGTGTACAGGCCACCTCTCCTTATAATTGCGGTATGATCTCCTTTGGGGACACGGCCTATATCAATTTCATTCGCAACATGCCAAACCCGGCGCTGGAACGTCATTTTTATGCTGTGCTGCAGCAGTTTAACATTCCGGTGACTGTGGAAAGTAATCGAAACGGGAGGTAAACAACATGTATTGTGTTCATTGTGGTGTCAAGCTTGGTGACACCGAAGAAAAATGCCCCCTGTGCCAAACTGTGGTCTACCATCCCCAGCTACAGCGCCCGGAGGCGCAGCCTTTGTATCCCAAAGGAAAAATGCCCCCTGCCAATAACGGCCGGAGGGCATTGTGCGGACTGATCATCATTTTGTTTATGCTGCCGCTGGTTGTCAGCTTCTTTTCCGATCTGCACTTAGATGGAAAACTTCGTTGGTTTGGCTTTGTGGCCGGTGGTCTTTTGGTAAGCTATGTTACCTTTTTCCTGCCTCTGTGGTGGCGCAAGCCCAATCCGGTGATCTTCCTGCCCTGTGATTTTGCAGCGGTGATCTTATATGTATGGTATATTGATTTTGCCGTACAGGGGGGTTGGTTTTTCACCTTTGCGTTGCCGGTAACTGCCGGACTGGGGCTGATCGTCTGCGCCGTTGTCACCTTGGTGCATTATCTGCATCGGGGCAAGCTCTATATCTTTGGCGGTGCGTTCATCGCCATAGGTCTTTGGCTTCTGGCCTTGGAGGCGGAGCTGGTTTGCACATTCCCCATCGCCTTTATCGGCTGGTCTGTGTATCCGCTGCTGGTGCTTTCCTTCCTTGGGGGCATGCTGATCTACCTTGCCATCCACCCGGCTGCCCGGGAAGTTTTACAGCGGAAGCTATTTTTCTAACATACAAAAAAGAAGGCATGTCTTGCGACATGCCTTCTTGGCGTATCGTGGGCAACACTTACTAAGGAATTAATGCCTGAAAATAGGCGTAAATTTGCGTTATATTGCGTCAAAAATACTTGTAATACATACAGTATTCCTGCGCTTTTTTTCTTATCTAACACAAATTACCACCATTTTCAGGTGCTACGCAGTTTTGAAATGGCAACTTTTTTCATTAACAAATAATAAAATCACCGGGATACTGCCGTATCTCGGTGATTTTTTATGCAGTTAAGGGGAAAAGGGGGCGTTCAAAACCAATAATTCCTTAGTAAGTGTCGCCCACGATACGCTCCTTAGCAGTAGAAATCTTTAATTTTCTTGGCGCGGCTGGGGTGGCGCAGCTTCCGGATGGCCTTATTCTCGATCTGGCGAATACGCTCACGGGTAACGCCAAAGATCTGACCCACCTCTTCCAAGGTGTGGGTGCGGCCGTCATACATACCAAAACGCATCCGCAGCACGTCTGCTTCTCGCTCTGTCAAGGTGTCCAAAATCTCCTTCAAAGCCTCAGCCAGCAGCGCATTGGAAGTAGCGTCAGCCGGACCGGGAGTGCGCTCATCTTCCACGAAAGAGCCGATGGAGGTATCTTCTTCGTCACCCACGGGAGTGTCCAGACTCAAGGTATCGGCAGCAGTACGGTTGGCCTCGATGATCTTCTCCACAGACAAGTTCAGCTCTGCTGCGATCTCTTCCACCGTGGGCTCACGGCCCAGCTCCTGCACCAGCTTCCGGTTACACCGGGTAGCCTTATTGATCACCTCTACCATATGCACCGGCACCCGGATGGT
>JAZRCU010000266.1:0-1974 GCA_045659965.1 Faecousia sp. | reverse complement strand
CAATGTTGGCGGACTTAGTACGGCCGCCGGACATAAGGCCCATCTTATACATAGTATAGAGCAATTTTCTATGAGAAGGCTTGAAGCCATCGATCTCCGGAATAGCCCGGGATACGATCACAGACATTGCATAGGGCATATAGTTGATTTCCAAAGTCTCAGAAATTGCCTGCTCTGTGGTAGAGCCTACCAAGCCAACAATGCCATCGGTATTGATCTTCTTTTTATTCTGTTCCAAATCTTTCTTTTTTTTTTACATTTCGGAAGCTCTCTTAGGAAATATCGGCTAATTCCAAATATTTGGCGCCATTTTCCGCAATAAAATTCTTTCGTTCATTTAACGCGTCGCCCAGCAGGACATCGAAATAGAAGGCAGTACGTTCTGCATCCTCAGGCATCACCTTGATCAGTCGGCGAGTCTCAGGATTCATAGTGGTCATCCACATCATTTCCGGATCGTTTTCGCCCAAACCTTTGGAGCGCTGGATGGTAACCTTCTTGCCTTCCAGTTCCTTTAAGATCTTTGTCTTTTCCTGTTCATTATAGGCAAACCAAGTCTTGTCCTTACAGGTGATCTCAAACAAAGGAGACTCTGCAATATACACATATCCATCCCGAATCAAAGTGGGACACAGGCGGTAAAGCATCGTCAAAATCAAGGTGCGGATCTGTAAGCCGTCCACGTCAGCATCGGTACAGATAACCACTTTATTCCAACGCAGGTTATCAATATCAAATGAGGACAGTTCCTTCGCCTTCTTACCCTGAATCTCCACACCACAACCCAGCACCTTCATCAGGTCTGTAATAATGGGAGATGCAAAAATGCGGTTATAGTCCGCCTTTAAACAGTTCAGGATCTTACCGCGCACCGGCATAATTCCTTGGAATTCTGCATCACGGCTAAGCTTAACACTGCCCAAAGCAGAGTCACCCTCAACGATATACAGTTCCCGGATGGCAGTATCCCGGCTACGGCAGTCTACAAACTTTTGCACACGGTTTGCAATATCCACCTTCGCGTTAAGGTTTTTCTTTACACTAGAGCGGGTCTTTTCTGCACTTTCGCGGGCGCGCTTGTTAATAAGGATCTGCTCTGCAGCCTTGTCAGCTTCCTGCTTATTTTCCAAAAACCAAACCTGCAGTTTTTCCTTAAAGAAGGCCACCATAGCCTCTTGGGTAAACTTGGAGTTTACAGACTTCTTTGTCTGGTTTTCAAAGCAGCCAATGGTAGAGAAGCAGTTGGTGACCAGCACCAGACTATCCTGAACATCTTGGAAGATCACTTTGCTCTCGTTTTTGTTATACTTATTGTTATCTCTGAGGAACTTATCAAAGGCAGTCACAAAAGCAGAACGAACTGCGCGATCAGGGCTGCCACCATATTCCAGCCAAGAAGAGTTGTGATAGTATTCTAAGTGGCTCAATTGCTTACTGAAACAGAAAGAAGCGGTGATCTTCAGTTTCATTTCCGGGCGGTTATCCGCATCCCGGCCCTTCCGCTCTGCTTCCCAGAACACAGGCATGGTAAAAGCATTATCCCCTACCATCTCCTCAATGTACTGCTTGATACCATCAGCATAGCAGAATTCTTCTGTTTCAAATTTGTTGCCCACCTGATTGCGGAACTTAAAGTTCACGCCCTTGTTTACCACAGCCTGACGGCGAAGAACATCCCGGTAGTACTCTACAGGGATATTGATATCCGTAAAGACTTCCTTATCCGGGCGCCAACGGAAGATAGAGCCGGTCTTTTTCCGGTCGGTAGGCTCTTTCTTCAAACCACCCTTATTTCTGCCCTTTTCAAAATGCAGATCATAACGGAAACCGTCACGGCGGATGGTAGCATCAAAAAATTCAGAAGCGTACTGAGTAGCACAGGAGCCCAGACCGTTCAAGCCCAGAGAGTACTCATAGTTCTCACCATTTTCACCGTACTTGCCGCCGGCATACATCTCACAGAACACCAGTTCC
>JAZRCU010000265.1:0-18119 GCA_045659965.1 Faecousia sp. | reverse complement strand
CGATCTTCCCGGATGCCATGATCGTTGACCTGCATAACCTCGTAAGAAATTGCGCCATAGGGACAAACATTGGCACACTGGCTACAGCCGTTGCAGCGCAGTTCGTCTGCCTTGGCCGTACAGGGATTGGTTTTTAAAGAGTCCTTTGCCAACAAGCCGATGACCTTCACCGCAGCCGCGCCAGCCTGAGCAACTGTTTCGGGAATATCCTTGGGTCCCTGACATACACCGGACAGGAACACACCTGCAGTGGGAGATTCCACAGGGCGCAGCTTGGGGTGGGCCTCAGTTAAGAAGTTGTTGGTATCAATAGAAGCGGTGAGCATAGTGGCGATCTTGCGCACATCGGGGTTAGGCTCGATAGCAGTTGCCAACACCACCATATCCGCTTTCTTCAAAATCTGCTTGTTTTCCAGCAGATCCACACCATGAACCAGCAGGCTGCCATCGGGCTGAGGCGCTACCTTGCCAACCTGTCCTTTGACATAGTTGATACCGTAATCCTCCACGGCCCGGCGGGAGAACTCATCAAAGTTCTTACCGGGAGTACGCACATCAATGTAGAACACCGTTACGTTGGTATCCGGGTACTTATCCCGGATCAGCATGGCATGCTTTGCTGTATACATGCAGCAGATCTTAGAGCAGTAGGGCTTGCCCCGCTCATCAGAGCAACGGCTGCCTACACACTGGATAAACACGATCTCCTTGGGAGCTTTGCCATCGGAAAGCCGCTCCAAATGCCCCTTGGTAGGACCGGCCGCATTCATGATACGCTCCAGCTCCAAAGAGGTAATCACGTCTTTACTTTCGTTGTAAGCATATTCACCATACTTATCCAGCTTGATGGTGTCAAAGCCGGTGGCCACTACAATAGCGCCATAAGTCTGGGAAATGATCTCGTCAGTCTGGGTATAGTCAATGGCACCTGCCTGACAGAACTTTTCGCAAATACCGCACTTACCGGTATTGAGCTTGATACAGGCATTGGCATCGATCACAGGTACATTGGGAATGGCCTGTGCAAAAGGTGTGTAGATGGCACTACGGGTATTTAAGCCCCGGTTAAATTCATTCAAAGGCTTCTTGGAAGGACACTTTTCCTGACAGATACCGCAGCCGGTACACTTATCCATATTCACATAGCGGGCCTTCTTGCGGATATCCACAGTAAAGTTGCCCACAAAGCCTGTAACCTTTTCTACCTCAGACCAAGTATGTATGGTGATATTCTCATGGGCAGCTGCTTCCACCATCTTGGGAGTCAGAATACAAGCAGAACAGTCCAAGGTGGGGAATGTCTTATCCAGCTGGCTCATTCTGCCGCCGATAGAAGGCTCTTTCTCCACAATATCCACCTGATAGCCGGCATCGGCAATATCCAAAGCGGTCTGGATACCGGCAATACCGCCGCCGATCACCAGCGCACGCTTCGTCACCGCGCTTTCGCCTGCCTTTAAGGGCGCATTCAAATGCACCTTGGCAACGGCAGCGCGCATCAGGATCACTGCCTTTTCCGTGGCCTCCGCCATATCCTTGTGAATCCAGGAACAATGTTCACGAATATTGGCGATCTCCACCATGTAGGGGTTTACGCCATATCTTTCTGCGCACTTACGGAAAGTAGCCTCATGCATACGAGGAGAGCAGGAGCAGACCACAATGCCCTCCAGGTTATATTCCCGGATGGCTTCGGCGATCCGCAGCTGACCTGCCTCACTACACATATACGGATAATCCTCAGCGTGGACAACACCCTGCTCCAGCAGCGCCATGTCCACCACTTTTTTCACATCCACTGTTGCAGCAATGTTACTGCCGCAGTGGCATACAAATACACCAATTCTACGCATATCTTACCTCCGATACTTACGGAATGCGCTCATCAGCAGCTGCTGGGGCATATCCGCATCCAAAAGGCTGGGAATTTCATCGGCAGACAGACCTTCCTGACCGCGCTGACGGATCAGGGTCTGACGGGCTGCATCGATCAACTTGCCGGGCTGCACATTTCTAGGGCAGCGCTCAATACAGGCAAAACAGCTTAAGCACTTATATGCCGATTTGGATTCGGCCAAGGCCTGTACATCATCATTGATTACATATGTAACAAACTGATGGGGCTTAATATCCATTTCGTTGAAGGACGGACAGGAAGCAGAGCACTTTCCGCACTTCATGCACTTAAGTGGATTGACACCGCTGATCAGCTTGATTTCTTCTACTTTATTCATTCCTGCGCCTCCTTAATACCCAAAGCCTCTGCCAGAAGCTCTGTGAAATAGACGATGGGAAGATTGCTATTCTTACTCAGATTATACTTACACAGAGGGCAAGCAGTCACCAGACAATCTGCCTGGAAGCCTTCGGCGCTATCGGTGATCTTCCGGCAAAGGCCTGCAGCCTGATCCTGATCCTTGATAGAAATATAACCGCCGCAGCACTCATTGCGGTAAGGATACACCACAGGCTCTGCGCCCAGCGCACGGATAAAGTCCTCGATAATGGTGGGGTTTTCCGGATCGTCAAATGCCATGACTCCGCTGGGACGCAGAAGCAAGCATCCGTAATACGCACCGATCTTACGGCCGGTCAAAGGCTTTACCACCTGCTTTTTCAGATTATCAAAACCCACAACATCCCGCAGCACTTCCAGATAATGCAAAACATTTGTCTGTCCGGTATAGGGCTCAGCAAGGGCCATGTAATTGTTGGCGCGGCTCTGAATGTCAGAAACATTTGCCATATCATCATTGACGCGCTTGAGCACATGATAGCAAGCAGAACACACCGCCACCAGATCCTGTCCCTGTTCCTTGGCATCATTAAGGGCACGAACAGAGGGAAGCTTGCTGGCGATCTCGTCTGCACCCAAGGGATACACACCGCCGCAGCACTGCCAATCCTTCAACTCTTCCAGCTCAAAGCCAAGCTTCACAGCGCAGGCTCTTGCATAGGTATCAAGATCCTTCGCTTTGTTTCGCAGGGTGCAGCCGGGAAAATAACTGTACTTCATTACAGACACCTCTCATTTCATTATACTGCTTCACCTTATTACACATATACTGTAAAATTATATCGAAAAGAAGGCAAAAAATGAAATTGGAAAACTACATGTTTGCCACAACAAATTGGCATAAGAAACGCCCCCCTCCCGGGGATGCTACCTGTATGTACAATCACGCCCCCCAATAAACACTTGTTTTCCTGTGACAGATATGTAAAAACCAAGAATCGCACCCATTCCAAATTGGAATGGGTGCGATTGTTAATTGGAATATTATTCAGAATACGCCACTTCATTTCGCCGCATATACAACGTATTGACGAAAGCATGATCCAGCCGGCTGAAGTGATAACCGGTACGGTAAATCAGCAGATCCTCAAACTTACCGGCAGAAGCACATTTGCTTTGTACCAAGCTGCTGCTTTGCAGCACTTCCTTTGGCAAAGAAGATGTCCACATATATGCAAGAGGATTGGTGCGCAGAATATCAAACATCGTTGCTCTGTCATAAACCAGCACCTGTTTGCGATTGCGCAGGCTGCCGGAAACCGTCTTTGCTTCACTTGTCTGAATATACGGAACCGTATCATCTGCAAATACTACTTCCACATAATCAAGCAGCGCCTTAGGAGAAACCGCTTCCTGCTGAGCCAGAGGATGATCCTCTCGCATCACCGCCATGTAATCTGCTCTCCAGATGGACTCATACTGCAAGCCCTTTTCCGCCAGACTTTTCAGGAAATATTCCCGATCCTCTTCATGGCAGCGGATCATTCCCAGCACATAGTGTCCTTCTGCAATGGCATCTATTACGGCCATAGCATTGGTTTCCAAAATGTCCACCTGCATATCTGTGCCGCCATCAAAGGTGCTTATGTACTCAGATACCGCCTTGGCAATATAGCTCACCCGGGAAATGGCAAGGCTAAATAGCTGATGAGATGTATTCTCGCGCTGCAGCGCCTGCTCCATTTTCTGCACCTGAACAGAGATCTTATGGGCATGGGACAAAAACTCACGGCCTCTGTGGGTAGGGACAACACCTTTGGACGTTCTTTTAAAAATGGGAAAACCAACTGTTTCCTCCATGTCCTTAATGGCCTTACTCAAAGTAGGCTGACTCATATATAAGTTATTGGCCGCTTGGGTAATGGAGCCTGTCTTCTCCACTTCCAACGCATAACGAAAATATTGGGTGTTCAAAACATTCTCCCCTCCTCTATACCCGGATTATACCACAGGCGCTGCCATGTTACAAGTCTGGCTTTTAGCGCGCTTTATTTCTTTGCGGTAATTTGTGGAAATTTCCCTAAGGTGTATGCCACCGCTGCAGTCAGCAGGATCTCCGGCACCATGTACATGCCGTTATATACCACACTATAAACAATACCTAAGGCGACCTCGCCCAGATTTTCTACCAGCCACAGGCCCCATGCCGGGAAGCCCTCTTGGGTGAAATACCACTGCGCATAACCGGAAAACAGCAGATAGCCGGATACAATGTGCATAAGATACCGAGCGCTTAAAGCTACCACGCTACCCAAAGCCAAAGCTTTACTGCGATTTTGAATCCGATCCCGGAAAATACCGCCCAGACCCAAAACTGTGTAGGCCGCAATATAATCCATAAAGCACATAGCCAGCGCTTTGCCGATCAGCGCGCCATCGCCAAAATAGCCCGGCAAAAAGGCCGCTGATACTGTCTTTGCACCCAAGGCCATTTCCAGCAGCGCATAGCCAAAGGCCGCCACAAATCCCCACTTCATTCCGTGGCGATAAGAAATGAGCACCACCGGCAGCATGCTGACAAAGGTCACCTGACCGCCGAAGGGCATTTCCGGAATGATCAGTTTTGCCATCAGTTCCAACAAAATGGCAACCGCCAGCAACATGGCGCTTTCCGTGATCTTCCTTGTTTTCGTTTCCATAAAAGATACCTCCTCCCCTTTTGGGGCAAAAATATATCGCATTGCAAACCCGTCTAAGGTGTGCAATGCGATTTGGTATCTCATCCACATCTTTTCCTACGACGGTACTGACCGTATCAGGTTCACGGGTCAAGACGTTTACGTCTAATCTCAGCCGGTACACCGGCACCCCGAAGATAGATTTGTTTTGCGATTACTGCTATTATACGACGTTTTTCGCCGTTGTCAAGCCATTTCTAAGGTTAACTGACGACCGCCCAGAATGTGGAAGTGCAAATGTTTTACCGTCTGTCCGGCATGCTCTCCACAATTGGACACCACACGGTAGCCGTCCTTTAGACCCTCCTGCTCCGCGATCTTGGCAATCACCTCAAAAATATGGGCGATCACAGCGCTGTTTTCTGCATTTACCTGAGCAACAGAGTCTAAATGCGCCTTAGGGATCACAAGAATATGGGTAGGTGCCATGGGATTGATATCCCGAAACGCCAGTACAGTTTCATCCTCATAAACCTTGGTAGAGGGAATGTCGCCGGCTACGATCTTACAAAACAGACAATCCATATTTCTGCCTCCTTATAAACCAATCAAACTAAACACTCCAGTGCTGGCTACCGCCATGATCACACCGGCAAGAATTACACCCAAAGTAACGGACAGAACAGTGGTCTTAAATCCCATATCCAAAAAGCTGGCTGCCAAAGTGCCTGTCCAAGCCCCTGTGCCGGGCAGAGGGATGCCCACAAACAGAAGCAGCGCTACAAAGAGGCCATATCGCCCTGTTTTTGCCACCAGCTTCTGGCCTGCTCTCTCGCCCTTATCTAAAAAGAAGCCGCAGATCTTGCCGATATATTTTTGTTCTGCACCCCACTTTAAAAACTTTCTGGCAAATAAGTAGATAACGGGGACAGGTAAAATATTGCCCACCACGCACAAAATATAGCTGATCACAGGATGCAGTCCCATGCCCAGCGCAATAGGGATCGCACCACGCAATTCCACGATCGGCACCATGGAAACCAAAAGGCAAAATAGGTATTTCTTAATCATAATAAACCCCTTTTATGTTGTTTGCTATATTATAACACAGCAAACGCAGATGGGCAAGACGAAAAAATTGCCCTTTGAGTAATACTCAAAAGGCAATTTCAATTAAGACAATAACAGCTTATCGTCAGCTTCGTCAGAGCCGCTGGCTTTGCTGAACAGTTCCAGCAGCTGCTCTACGGTGAGCTTCTTCTTTTCTTCACCGGACACATCTACCACAACCCGGCCCTCATACATCATGATCAGCCGATTGCCATAGGCAATGGCATCTCGCATATTGTGAGTGATCATCATTGTAGTCAAGTTGTCCTGCGCAACGATCCGCTCTGTTGCCTCCAAAACTTTCGCAGCAGTTTTGGGGTCCAGTGCAGCAGTATGCTCGTCCAGAAGCAACAGCTTGGGGCGCTGCAAGGTAGCCATAAGCAAAGTCAACGCTTGGCGCTGACCGCCGGAAAGCAGACCTACCTTAGCGGTCATACGATCCTCCAGACCCAGCTCCAAAATCTTCAATTTCTCACGGTAGTTTTCCCGTTCTGCCTTGGTAATACCGGGAAGCAACGTTCTGGGAGTGCCTCTACGGGCAGCCAAAGCCAAGTTCTCCTCGATCTGCATCGTTGCCGCCGTGCCCATCATGGGATCCTGAAACACACGGCCAATATACTTAGCCCGCTTATATTCCGGCAAAGCAGTGACATCTACACCGTCAATCACAACGCTGCCCTCATCTACAGGATAAGCACCGGAAACACAGTTAAGCATAGTACTCTTACCTGCGCCGTTGCCACCGATCACAGTGACAAAATCGCCTTCCTTCAATTCCAGATTTAATCCGTTCAGTGCGATTTTTTCATTGACTGTTCCGGCATTAAATACTTTCCGGATATTTTCTAGTTTCAGCATGTCTTCCGCTCCTTTCCGGCCTTCTTAAACACCTGTCCCCGAAGGTTCGGTACTGCCAGGAAGATTGCCACGATCACAGCAGAGATCAGTTTTAAGTAGTTAGAGTTGATATCCAAAATGCTGATAACTGCCTGAATTACCAAATAGTAGATCACTGCGCCCAAGGCAACTGCCAGCAGCTTCAAGCCGAAGTTTCTAAACAGCTTACCAAAGACCACTTCTCCAATAATAATGGCAGCCAAGCCAATAACGATGGCGCCTCTGCCCATATTGATATCTGCAAAGCTCTGGAACTGAGAAAGCAGCGCACCGGAGAGCGCCACCAAGCCGTTTGCGATCATCAGACCAATGACCTTATTGCGGTCGGTGTTGATGCCCTGAGCCCGGGCCATATTGCCATTGGCACCGGTAGCACGAATGGAAGAGCCCAACTCTGTACCGAAGAACCAATAAAGAACAATGATGATCACCGCCACGAACATGCCCACCACTATAATGGGGTGCTGCAGCAAGGACCGGGTGCCCTTGGTAACATCCTGCAAATAACGTAAAGACACTACCAAATCATAATTATTTACATTCAGCGCCTGATTTGCCTTCATGTCCATGATAGCCAGGTTTACAGACCACAAGCCAAGCTGAGTAAGAATACCGGACAAAATAGCCGGAATTTTTAATGTGGTATGAAAAAATCCTGTCACTAATCCGGCAATCATACCGGCTGCCAAAGCCACCAGCATAGCCACCCAAACATTGTGGCCAGCCACCAGCATCATAGCGCAAACCGCACCGCCGGTACAAAAAGAGCCGTCCACTGTCAGGTCAGACAATTCCAGAATTTTATAGGTAATATACAG
Organism: Faecousia sp.; assembly: GCA_045659965.1. Lineage (GTDB taxonomy): Bacteria > Bacillota > Clostridia > Oscillospirales > Oscillospiraceae > Faecousia. The sequence goes on along the minus strand of JAZRCU010000265.1, from coordinate 10,380 downwards.
GCCAACCGCCATAATGCCCCAGATCAAGCCCTGGGAAATCGCGCCGGGCACAGCATTTACAAAACTAAAGAGGTTTGCTACGAGGTTCATGCTTTTTGCCTCCAAATGGTTTTCTCAAAGAAACAGGGCGAAGGTTTTCCCCGCCCTGTTTTTTATTTTATTCGCCGATCGCTACATAACCCTCCGGGGGGGTCAGACCCAGAGCGTCACAAATCTCTGCGTTATACTTCTTGGTGAAGTTTTCTGCATAAGCAACAGGCATTGTAGAAATGTCTGCCTCACCGGTCAGGATCTTAGCAGCCATCTTACCGGTGGTGTAGCCCAGGTCATAGTAGCTGATGGACAAGGTAGCAACACCGCAACCGGCGCAAGCACCTTCCTCACCAACAATAACAGGGACACCGGCAGCCCGGCAGATGCCGTCTACAGTGCCAGTAGCGCTGGCTACTGCGTTATCGGTGGGAATATAGATCACATCAGAATCGTTTGCTGCCTTCTGGGTCACAGACTGCAGATCGTTGGTATCTGCAAAGGGATACTGCTTGCAAGCAACGCCCATAGCTTCCAAATAGCCCTGAACGGTATCCACCTGATACTTGGAGTTTGCTTCAGCGGAGCAGTACAGCAGACCAACATTCTGTGCAGTGGGGAACCACTCTTTCAGCATCTGAGCCTGCTGATCCAGAGGAGCCAGGTCAGAAGTGCCGGAAACATTGCCACCAACGGTACCACTGAAATCAGTAATATCCAAAGCGACACCATACTCAGTAACAGAAGTGCCCAAAACAGGAATGTCGCTGGTAGCAGCAGCTGCAGCCTGCAGAGCAGGTGTTGCATTTGCCATGATCAGATCCACATTCTTAGAAACAAAGGCATTGACAATCGGTGCACAAGTAGCGGAGTCGCCGCCGCCCATCTGTACGTCGATCTCAACCTTATCTTCGCCAAGTTCTGCCTTCAAAGCATCTACAAAGCCTTCGGTTGCTGCATCCAAAGCAACGTGGGGGGTCAACTGACATACGCCAACCACATACTTATCGCTACCCTGGTCGGTGGGTGCGCAAGCTGCCATAGACGCAACCAGCATAGCAGCCAATACCAATGCTAACATCTTTTTCATAATATAAACTTCCTCTCTCCCTCTTGGGATTGTTGATTGTTCTACTATAGCACTTAATGTCCTATATGTCAACGAAAAATTCCATTATACGTGGACATTTTTGTTTCTGGGGTGTACACTCAACAAAACAAACGGCCCTGCTTTCGACACAGAGCCGCTATTTTATAATGTAATCAGCACAAGAATGATCAGAAATGCGAAATTAAAGGCGCTAAACAACGCAATATATGCGCCAGACTTACCGGGATTGTGTTTGGTGTACTCACGGAAGGTGATCAAGCTGGCCAAAGAGGAGATCAGTGTACCCACACCGCCGATGTTTACACCAATCAGCAGCTGCCGATAATTTTCTGTGAATTGGGATAGCAAAATTGCCGTAGGCACATTGCTGATCACTTGACAGGACGCTACAGAAACCAGCAAAGTATTTTTCTCCAGAAGCCAGGAGAACAGCTGCCGCACCTGCGGAATTCTTGCCATATTCCCAGAGAATACGAAAAAGAACACAAAGGTCAAAAGCAATGGGTAGTCCACGCTCTTCAGCGCCTGCCGATCCGCGATCAGCAAAACCGCCGGGATGATAATCAAACCCACCCAGTAAGGGATGCCGCGAAACACAATGGCAATAGACAGTGCAAACAGGCACAGATACAAAATCGTTCTGCCTGTGGGCATCCGGATCTGCTCATCTTTCACTTCCAAAGGCTCCGGCTTTACAAACAGGCAGCACACGGTGATCAACGCTACCGCCACCACAAAGGGCAAAACCATAATAGACATAAACTCCCCGTTGGGGATATTGAATTTGGTATACAGATACAAATTCTGAGGATTACCAAAAGGGGTGAGCATGCCGCCTAAGTTTGCAGCTATGTTCTGCATAATGAAGGTAAATGCCATGTAACGATTTTTGCCGGTGGTGGAAAGCACCAAATGCCCCAAGGGCAAAAAGGTCAACAGTGCCATATCATTGGCAATGAGCATAGACCCGATAAAGGTAATATAAGTCAGCGCCAGAATACTAATACGGACATTTTTACAGTACTTGACAATCTTCCGGGCCAGCATGTAGAAAAAGCGGATATTGCGCAAGGCGCACACCACCGCCAGCACACAAAACAGGCAGGTCAAGGTCTTAAAATCAAAATACTGTAAATACTCCCTATCTGGCGGTATGAAAAAGCCGGTAACCACCGCAGCCATAAAGGCCACCACCGTCACCACATTCTTTTTCGCAAAACCAAGCAGTTTCAATTACTTCTCTTCTTTCTTTGCAGAGTCGATACTTCCCCGGAATACCACGTACTTATCATACAAAAATTCCGTAACAAAGTTTGTCAGCATGGACAATATCAAAATGATGTACTCGTTCCAACCCAGATCTGCCAGCACTTGGCCACCCCAAGTAGAAAGGGGTGTAAACACTAAGTAAAACAGTGCCACCTTGGCCATGGCCACAGGGATATTGTTAGCAGACTGGAATGTGAATTTCCGGTTTAAGGTAAAGTTCCAAACTACGGATAAGATCAGCGCAGTCAGGTAGCACACCCAGTAGTTCCAGCGGAACAATTCGTTCATAAGGGCAAAGGAAACAGACTGGATCACACCGGCACTAATCGAAAAGAAAGTGAATTTTACCATCCGCAGCCATTCTTTTTTATTGTTTACCATACTTTCTCCTCTTTAAATTTCCTTCGACACCAAATATCTGGGACGTCCCTTTACTTCCTCATAGATCTTTGCAATATAATAGCCAATAATTCCAAGGGAGATCATAACAATACTTCCCAAAAGCAAAATCAGCAAAATAACTGTGGTAAAACCGGACACGGCATTGCCTGTAAAGTAGCGCACCAAAGTCTGAATACCTAAAATCACTGCAAAGATCAGCACTCCCACACCGGCCCCGGTCACTAATTGCATAGGTGCTGTAGAGTAGCCGGCAATATTATTAACTGCGTATTTTACAAGTCCCCAAGTAGACCATTTAGACTGGCCTTCTGTCCGCTGTTGCACATCAAACTCCACTTGGACGCTGCGATAGCCCACCCAAGAGCTCATAGCCCGAAAGAAGCCGTTTCTTTCAGACATCCCCACCAAACTGTTAATGACCTTGCGGTCTAACAGTTTAAAATCAGAAGCCCGGGTCATGTCGATCTTTGCCGCTCTGGAAATCAGCCAGTAAAAACCTTTCGAAGCCTTTTCATAGAATTTACTTTCCTCTCCCCGGCTGCGCTTAACGCCCTCTACCACCTCGTAGCCTTCCTGCCACTTTTGATACATCACAGGCACCATTTCTGCAGGATGCTGCAGATCGCAGTCCATCACCACCGCGCAGTCACCCTTTGCTTGGGCGAGGCCTGCCGCAATCGCCGCTTCCTTGCCAAAGTTTCGGGAAAAACGAACGCCATGAACTCGGGGGTTGTCTAAATGCGCCTTCTCGATCTGCTCCCAAGTACCATCCCGGGAACCATCGTCTACGAAGATCAGTTCATAGGTGATCTGTGCATCATTTAAAATGCGCCCAAGGGCCTCGGCAGCACGTCCGATCATCTGAACTTCATTATAGCTGGGTAAAATAACAGACAGCAATGCCATACTTAACCCTTCCTTTTAAAAATAAATAATTTAGAAAATACAAAATTTAAAGTCAGAACGATAATACTTACCAGCACCTTGCTGACCATACCGGTGATCCCGAAAATCTTTTGATCCAGACCAATGCTCACAAGAGCCGGCACCAAGACAATCTCCAATATACCGGTAACGATCCTGCCGCTGACAAAAAGCAGACCTTCCCGAATTACCAGCTTTGCCTCCCAAGTCTTGCTTTCAAACACCAGTTGCTTGTTTGTAACAAAAGCGAAGGCCACCGCTCCGACCCAAGCCAATCCATTGGAAAGAGTAATTCCCAAGGTATCTACACTCAGCGCATAGATCGCCCAGTTGACAAAGGTGGTCATGCCACCCACAACAAGATACACAAGCATTTGCCGGTATCGCGTCAAAAAGTTCTTCATAGCCTTTATTTTTCCTTATAATAAAGCATGCAATGGCAGAAGCCTTCAAAATCCGGATCTGCGATCTGCTGGCGAAACTCTTGGCAAATACATTTATTCTCCTCGGTACGCTCCAAACGGCAAGGGCAATAGCCATCCTTGGCTTTCAGCCCTTCCTGCACCATCTGCACCACCTGGGGATCTGTATTAAATCTTACTTTTCCCATAACAGCCTCCAAAATTTACTGGACTTATGATAGCACACCCAAAAGAAAAAGTAAATATTTACAATGCGTCCTTGCTATACACACCAAAGCCCTCACCGAGGATCTCGTGAGTATCGCTTACGATCAAAAACGCGCTGGGATCACACTCCATAACAGCTGCCTTGATCGCTGCGATTCTTGCCTGCCGAAATGCGCACAGTAGCACATCAGTGCGATTTTGGTTCCAACCGCCACGGCCATCCAGAACAGTAACTCCCAACTCCAGTTCCAGCAATGTCTTGCGGATTTCCTCACTTTTGGGACTAATAATAAAGGCCATTTTCGCCTGCGTACCGCCATAAACCACAGTATCCAAAGCCACGCTGCAAACATACATGGTCAGTACGCCATAAAGCGCCGCTTCCACGCTTTGGAAAGCCACAGCATATCCGCACACCACAATGGCATCCATGGCCAGACACAGCTTACCAATAGAAATATGGGGCAACCGATATTTTAAAAGTCTTGCTGCCAGATCTGTACCACCGTTTGTTGCTCCGGCCATCAGCTGCATACCAAGAGAAACACCCAAAAGCACACCACCAAACAAGCAAGCCACCAAGGTATTCTCTATAGGAGGAAAGGTAAACCACGCGGCAAACAAGTCAATCAGCACAGAGCCTATGAGCATAGAATATAAAGAGGAGATCAGGATCTTTAAACCCTGTATTCTGATGCCTAATATAAACAAAGGAATATTGATCACTATGACCATCAGACCCACAGGCAGAGCAGGCACAAAATGATTCACGATCTGCGCCACACCGGTAGCGCCACCCATCACAATATTATTAGGCTGGAAAAGCCAGTTAACGCTGATGGCATATAAAACGCAGCCCAAAGTGATCACCAAATAATTTTTGATCTGCCTGTAAAATGCGGTCTTATTTTTCATAAACGCCGCCTCCTTCTGTTTAAAGTCATCTTGGTTAATTTCTATTGAAATTATACCACACTCAGCCGAAAGCCGCAATTGCTCTTTATAAAAGAAAAGCAGTTAATACTTTTCAAGGTTATAGGTAAATTTCCCCCTTTACTTTACAACGAAATCACTTATAATGAAGATATACAAAGTAATCATCTGCAAGAAATGAGGTACAATTATGCCTAAGCAAACCCTTCTGCAGCGTCAGCTTCCCCCGCTGCGTTCTCGGGAAGAAATGATCCAGCTGCTTCTAAATCAAGAATATGGTCATATGCCTCAGATCCCCTACACTATGGAGGTATCTGAGCCCAAGGTGGTGGATAAGCGCTACTGCTGCGGCAATGCCCAGTACAGCTATGTAAACATGACCATCACCACCGAATATGGCAGCCACACCTTCCGGGTAAACCGGCTGCTGCATAGTGATGGACAGGATCACCCCTTCTTCGTTTTCATCAACTTCACCCCTGCCGTGCCGGATAAGTATCTGCCTGCCGAGGAGATTATGGAAAACGGCTTCTCTATGCTGTCTTTCTGCTACGCAGATGTCACCGCGGACAACGGTGACTTCACCGACGGCCTTGCAAAGTGCCTGCTGCCAAACGGACAGGACACCCCCACCGCCTGCGGCAAGCTGATGATCTGGGCTTGGGCTGCTATGCGTGTAATGGATTATGCACAGACCCTTTCCGGTCTGGATTTCAAACAAGCTGCGCTGGTAGGTCACTCCCGTCTAGGTAAGACCGCGCTGCTTGGCTCTATGTTGGATCAGCGCTTCCAATACGCCATCTCCAACTGCTCCGGCTGCAGCGGCGCTGCATTGACCCGTGGCAATCAGGGCGAGACCATCCCGGACATTTTAAATAAGTTCTATTATTGGTTCTGCCCTCAGTACAAGACTTATGCTGACCACTATCCCGAGGACTTTGATCAGCATTATCTTCTGGCCTCCATCGCTCCCCGGCATGTCTATGTTTGCTCTGCTGCTATGGATGCATGGGCAGATCCTAACTCCGAGTTCCTAGGCTGTCTGGCGGCCTCCGAGGAGTTTGAACGTCTGGGCCTGCCGGGCTTCATCCATGAGGGTGTATTCCCCACCGACGATGTTACCTTGCACCAAGGTACAATCGGCTATCACCGCCGTCCGGGCATGCATTTCCTGTCCCGCCACGATTGGCATCGGTACATGGCATTTATCCGTCTGCACGGCAAAAACTGATCTAAATACAAAAGCAGCGTGTTGCGATGCAACACGCTGCTTTTTCTTTTACTCAACCAAAGCAAAGCCCATGGGGCCATCTTCTTTCAATGTATACAAATAAATCGTGCCTGTTTGCAGCTTTCTTGCGCCGCCGTTCAGCAAGACTGCCTGATTATGAGAAATATAGAAATATCCGTTACCAAAAGAAAATAGACCTGTTTGACCATGGGGCAGACTGTAGCCACAGATCCCTGTGTAATGATGCTTTAACGCTGTTTCCTTTAAATAGATACATTTCATCTGTTTTTCGGGATCAAAGCCTTGCAGCACCTGTTCTTGGGGTTTGCGGCTACCATCTATCACATACATCGGATAATTAGGGAATTGCGGTTTCTTTCCTTTATAGACCGTAAAGAACCAGTCACCGGTGAAGCTGTCATACTCTAAATTCTGGACACCGAAGGTAGTATTGCCTGTAAACAGAGCGTAGCATTCCTGGGAGTTTACACCCATATGATGCGGGCAAGCCTGGTTCAAAGGCTTGGCAACGGCATCAAATGTTCTCCAATCATACTGGCGAATGATCTGATAGTCATTATCGTTCCGATCCACATCGCCATAGATGCCATATGCAACCATCAGCTGTTTTTCAGAGTCCTTGGTTGCGCCAAATACAGGGCCAAAGGATACGCCATCAATTCCCGAGCAGGCAAAACGATGGGGCTTGCCATTTTCCCCGGTGGCATTGTAATCGTCAACCACATCCGGCAGATAAACGGCACGCATCACATTATCTTCTTCTGCGCTCATACCCAGACGGTCGATCTTGTCTACATCAAAAATGGCAATATAGAACGCATCCTCATTGGCAATGGTCTGGCCGGTTCTTCTCATAATGCTCTGGCCGATATTATCGTGCTTATATTCAATAGAGCCGTAAACCTTGCCATCTTCCTCATTAAAAGCAATGCAGCCTAAATGTCCGGTCAGGCCTTCTACATAGCCCACCACCGTACCATCCAGCTTCGCCTTTACAAAGATAGTGGTGTAAGAGTAATAAATATAGCCGTTTTCTTTATCTACTGCAATACCCTGAATGTGACCTGCATCCCACAGACCGGTGTCGATCTTCTTGGGAAACCAACGCATATCCTTCGTATCCATAACGTTACCTCAATTATTTATAAATGTAAAATCCGTTGCCAACGATCTGCTGAGATTCGCAGAAGATCATGAAGGAAGCTTCATCAATGGCTTCTACTTTCCTCTGAAACTCCGGGATCTCTCTTTCCTTAATGGCGCACATAAGCATGGTCTTATTTGTCTTGGTGTATGCGCCTTCTACGTTGATCTTGGTCACACCTCTGCCGGAAGTGGAGATCAATTTTTCAGTTATTTCATCACCTTTATCCGTGATAATGAAGATCACCTTTGACACATTCATGGACTTAATCAGATAGTCGATAGAGAATGTGGACACACACAATGTAATAATGCCGTACAAAATCAGCTCCACATCCCGGAATACCACATAACCGAACAAAATGATCAAGCCGTCAATAATCATTAAAAGCTTGCCAATAGAAAGGAATGGGAAAAAGTACTGAAAAATTCTGCCCAAAATGTCCGTGCCACCGGAGGACGAGCCCTTCAGCAATGTCAAGCCAATGCCTGTACCATATAACAATCCACCAAAGACTGACACCAGCAGCTTATTGTCGGTGATAGGAGGTATATAGGAGAAGATCTCAATAAAGGAGGACAGCAAAAATACACAAGCAAGGGTCGTGATGATAAACCGTTTTCCAAGGATCCTGATGCCAATAATGATCAAAATCACATTGGTGATCAAGTTGATCAAGGAAATGGGAAGATTGGTCACATGGTTCATAACAACGGCAAAGCCAGAAATACCGCCTTGCACAATATTGGTAGGGGCAATCAAAACACTCACCGCAAAGCCGATCAGCGCCAAGCCCAGTACAATAATCAAATAATCTAATATCTTTTTCATAGTAACACCTCTGCCGTGATTATAGCACCACGAAATCAAATCCGCAAGGAAAATATCGCCAATTCAGAAGCAATTAATTACAATTCCTTGACAGTAAAGGCCAGAGAAAACCCTACTGTTTCGCCAACTTTTAAAGTGCTGTAAGCAAACTTTTCGTCCAGCTTTGTTGTGCTGGGCTCCAGACCCAGCGCATAGTCGCCACTAGCCATAGACTTCCACTGCAGGAAATTCGGCAATGTATCGCCGGAATAAGAAACCGTAAAGCTTCTGCCCAGCTTCTCATTAACCAAGGATACTGCACGATCCTTAGGCTCCAGATAGTAGCAGGTCTCTTCCATGTTATCCACCGGCGCGCTGATCTGGGAAGCTGTGTTCACATGCTTTTCAGACCAAGGTGTACGAGGCAAACATACATCAGAATTGGCTACCACCTTTGCCCCTTCATCTAGCATCGGATAGCCCAAATTTACATGATACAGCAAACAATATTCCTCATCCCGGTAGCTTTCATTAGAAAGGCTATCCTGAATAGACACCGTATCTGCACCGATATCGGCAGTAATGCAGCGCCGCAAGGTCAAATTTCTTCCAAAAAGCTCTGTGCTGCGAATTTCCGCTTCCACAATGATCTGCGCCTGATTGCACTCAGCTCGAATGATCTGGGCCGGGGTATTGTGGAAAGAGCCGTGCTCTTCAAAACCCTCTCTGCCGCCCACACTATCCAAACCGCAGGTATAGAGCATACCGCCCTCAAACCGCTTTAAGAAAGAGATCTCCCGTTGTGTAAAGCCGTTTTTCGAAATAAAGGACATATTTTGGCCCTTATAGTATAGCTGCATCATATCGCAGCCCTTATTTACATTCAAAAGAAACCGGATTTTGCCGTTGTCGCAATCAATTACATCCAGGCCCTTTTCTCTACCCTCGGTAAGGGTATAGCGACGCAGGCTTGCCACCTGAGAAAAATCAGAAATTTGTTTATTCATAAAGCATCTCCTTTTATAAAATGTTGATTTGGCACATTTGCATAGTTGTGAGTGCAGCGTTATGGCTATCCGGTGTAACACCGGCACAGCAGGAAGCATCCACATAGATTTCCTTTTCTGGGAAATTTGCTTTCAGGATCAGCGCATTGGACACCACACAAATATCTGTGCACAGGCCAATGAGCGTAATATCAAAATCCTCGTTTCCCACAAGATCTTTCACAAGCCCCGGAAGCTCAGTAGATCCAAATGTAAGTTTTTCTACATTTATATATGTCCTACCTTCCAATGCGCTTGCAATATGTTTGTCAAGCTCCCAACCCTCGGTACCCTTGATACAATGGGGAACAGGAAGCTTGCCGCCTTCACAAGTTTCCATATAGTTTTCAAAATGGGTATCAAAGGTCACAAAAATATCCCCTTCAAAACCGCTGATCTTTTCTGCCGCCTTTTTTACCATTGCAGCAGCCTCCGGTGTACCCAAAGCACCGTCTACAAAATCCTTTTGAATATCCACAACGATCAGTATATGACGCATATAACATTACTCCTATGTATATATTCTTATTGCAAGTATAACATACAGGTGATACGGGCGCAAGTACTCAGAAAAGTAAAAAAAGACCACCCGAATGGGTGGTCTTTTTTTGGCTCCCCTTGTTGGACTTGAACCAACGACCTGCGGATTAACAGTCCGTCGCTCTACCGACTGAGCTAAAGAGGAATATTTGTGTTCGCATTACCTATCTTCCCGGGCAGTCGCCCGCCAAGTATTGTCGGCGTACATGAGCTTAACTTCTGTGTTCGGGATGGGAACAGGTGGACCCTCATGACAATCAATACGAACTCATTGGGATGGCATTGAAGCC
>JAZRCU010000264.1:0-2279 GCA_045659965.1 Faecousia sp. | reverse complement strand
TTGCTATAAGGCAGCTTTTCCACGATAGCGCGGATCTTTTCCTTTTCTGCTTCTACGGCAGTCTCTTCTGCCTTTTCCAGCAGCTGCGCTACCTGTGCAGTCAAGGCTTCACCCTTTTCGGTCTTAGCTTGCCAATACAGGGTATTGCCTACCAGCCATGTCACCACGTCTGCTGCCGGATCCGCGCAATCTACAGAGAACACCTTGCAGAAGCAAGAAGTCTCCGGGCGGCTGCAAGCCATGGCAACCACGGTGCCCATCTGCCGACGGGCAGCATAATAGCTATCTACAGGCTCGGACAAGAACACCTTATCCAAAACCTCCATGCCCTTAATATCGCAGCCGCGCATACCAAAGACCACAAAGGGTTTCTGGCACAACGTTGCACCCTGGATATCCAACTTACCCTCCTGAGCCCGGACCTGGTAGAGGATCTCGCTCTGGGGGAAGAAAATATCCTTCGGAGATTTTACGGTTTTCAGCGTGTCAATATCCACCTGAGCAGACTCGGTCCACAGACCGAAATTGACCTGTCCTGCAGTCTGCACCGGCAAAAACAGATCGTTCTGTCCGGCAATGGCGGTATAGAGGGCATTTAAGTTGTCTTTTTGAATTTTATACATCTTCTTACCCCCTGCCTACACCCGGCTCAACATCTTCAAAGGTGAAGCTTGTCAGGGGCGCTTTGGTCTCTAAATCGCTGCCAGCCTGATATTCTCCGTACAAAGTGTTGATATCCTTAATAAACTTCCGGTTAAACAAATGCAGAGGAATGCCCTGGGGGCAAACACGGCTGCACTCGCCACAGTCGGTACAACGGCCGGCCACATGGAAAGCCCGGATAATATGGAACATCTTTTCCTCGAAAGAAGTAGTGTTTGCTTTCTGCTCAGAGCCAAAGGCTGTGCTGTCAAAGACGCACTTGCGGCAGGAACAGGCGGGACATACATTCCGGCAAGCATTGCAGCGGATGCACTTGCTAAGCTCCTTCTGGAAAAATGCAAACTTCTCCTCGGGGCTCATAGCCTCGATCTGCGCCACTTGGGCAAAGCGATCTGCATCCACAGTATCGGCAGACTCACCCAGCAGCTCATCATAGACCACATGCTCCTTGCCCTTACATACATGGCAGCGCTCCAAAAGAGCATCCTTGTAAGCAAAGGTATGTGTGCCGTAGAGAGTTTCTACAGTAAGTTCTTCCTGAGGATCGGGATAACCGGCACCGGTGACATTCAAAATGCCATCAAAGGGCAGCTTATTGACAGAAATCTTACCCTTACAGCCCACACCGATGATGTAGGCTTTTTCCCGGTCTACCCGGTGCTCCCGGAGCAGCTGATTGAAGCTATAGCTATCGCAAGGCTTTAAGAACACCAAGGTCTTGCCCTCTTTCTTGCAAGCTTCGATCATATATTTACTTAAGTTAGCGCCGCAGAAGCCATCATAGACAAAATCTTGCAGGCTGTCGGCATCTTCAAAGAAGCAAGGTTCAACGTCCCAGACGTTTTCTCCCTTCTTCCAGCCCAGCACCCGGGACACTTCTCCGGATGCCAGAAGCTCTTTTGCTCTCGTAATCAATTCTTGCATCGCAGATCCCCCAATCTCACATTCGGGCCAAGGGCGCGAACTTTGTCTACAAACTGATTCATGGTTTCAGAGAACTTAACACCTTCCGCTGCAGAGACCCACTCTACCCGGGTACGGCCTTCCTCCACGCCCAGAAAATCCAGCATGGAGAAGAGCATCGTCATACGGCGACGGGCATAGTAGTTGCCGGTGGAATAGTGACAGTCACCGGGATGGCAGCCGCAAAGGATCACGCCATCTGCGCCTTTTTCAAAGGCCCGGAGAATAAACATGGGATTGACGCGGCAGGAGCAAGGCACTTTGATGATCTTCACATCGGCAGGATAAGCCAGACGGCTGGAGCCTGCCAGGTCAGCACCTGCGTAAGAACACCAGTTGCAGCAAAATGCCACGATGGTGGGTTTCCAATTTTCAGTTACCGGCATATTGCATCCACCTCCGCGATAATTTGTCTGTTAGAAAAGCCTTGCAGATCCATTGCGCCGCTGGGACAGGTGACGGTACAAGCACCGCAGCCCTGACACAAAGCAGAATTGACCACTGCGATCCGGCGATCTTCCCGGATGCCATGATCGTTGACCTGCATAACCTCGTAAGAAATTGCGCCATAGGGACAAACATTGGCACACTGGCTACAGCCGTTGCAGCGCAGTTCGTCTGCCTTGGCCGTACAGGGATTGGTTTTTAAAGAG
>JAZRCU010000263.1:0-3144 GCA_045659965.1 Faecousia sp. | reverse complement strand
GGCGCTTCCACAGTTGCAGTTTGCTGCGCTGTGGTGGAATCCTGCAAGACAGGTCTGCCTGTACAGGTTAAGTATCCTGAGAAACCCTAACATACATAAAAATTGGGTAGTCATAGCATTTGCTATGACTACCCATCTTTTTTTATAGGATATCCAAATAACCGGCAAGGACCAGCAAGGTGTTATGCACGCCATCAATGTGGCTGCGCTCTTAGCGGTGGCTTGCGTATACGCCGGGGCCGATAAGACCGTGGCGCAGATCGTAGCCACCCCGAAGGGTCGCTTCTACATCAGAGCCATACATGGGATATACATCTACGGCATAGTCAGCACCGGCTTTCTTGGCAGCTTCGATCAGCTTGCCAACCACCTGATAGCTATAAGGGCCGCCGGAGTCCTTGGCGCAGATAGAAACCTGACGCTCGGTGCATTGCAGACCTGTGCCAACACAACCCATATCTACAGAGATCGCTTCTGTTACCCCAGCGGGCACAGAGGAAGAGCCGCCATGGCCCACCTCTTCATATACAGTGATGTGTGCGTAGGTTTTGCGGGGGAGAGTGATGTGGTTGTCTGCTAAATACTTGGCAAAGCCGAACAGAATTCCCACAGAAAGTTTGTCGTCTAAGAAACGGCTCTTTAAATAACCGCTGGCAGTTCTTCTTGTTCTGGGATCGAAACAGACGATATCGCCTACTTGAACACCAAGCTTTTTTGTATCCTCTGCGGAGGATACCTTCTCGTCCAGCAAAACTTCCAGAGTGTCAAAGCTACGCTTGATGTTGTTATATTCGGGATTGACGTGTAAGGAAGCGTTGCACAGCTGAGCAGTGCCTTCTAAAACAGCACCGTCTCTTGTGTATACTCGGACATTTTCTGCTTCTGCGTTATTGGCATTCATGCCACCCAGAGGGGTCAGACGCAGTGCGCCGCTAGACTTGATCTCGGCTACCATGCCACCTAAAGTGTCTGCGTGGGCAGCCAGCATCAGGGCATCTTCACAGTCTTTGCCGCCCAGATCTACCAGTACACCGCCCTTGACAGTGATGGTGACGCCAAAGCCCAGCTTCTCAAAAGCGTCCTTGAGCCATTGAACGGCTTTTTCGGTATAGCCGGAAGGGGAGTCGATCGCCAGCAAAGCGGCGGCCTGTTCCCATGCATAGTCAGCATATTTGCGATCCATCATAATACATTCTCCTTTATAACATAGGAAGTAGATTGCTGCGCTTCAGAGCCGGACGTAAAGCCAGATACAGCACGGTAGCAACCAATACAGCGACTAAAGCGTTTACGCTGGTAGTCAGCGCGCCGATCTTTGCCCAAATGCTGGCAGCTTCCTGAGGGACACCCAGCACATACATTTTGTAGAAATAGCCAACTACAGGGTCAGCCACAATATTAAAGAGCATGCCGCCTGCACAGCTAATGATCGTGGGCAGAAGAAGAGAACGCTTTTCGGTATGATCCCGGCTGATATGAAAACCCTTGTGGGCGATCAGACCGACAATCAGACCGATGCACAGCTTCAGCACAAAGGTCTTGGGAGCAGAGGTCACATAGGCGGTAGTCAAGTCCGCAATGGTCATGCCCACTGCACCAGCCATGCCGCCCCAGAAGCCGCCCAGCAGCAGCGCCGCCAGTACACAAAATACATTTCCTAAATGAAAAGCGGTTTTTTCAGCGCCTACAGGGATATCAATTTTGCAAAAGGTAAAGCCTACATAGCACAAGGCTGCAAACAGGGCAGCTAGAGATAGCGTTCTTGCGCTTGTTGGAATGGTGGTGCGTTTTCCTGTTTTCATATTGGATGCTCCTTAAGGTACTTATTACGTCATATTATAGCACAAAATATGGATATGAACAGAGGGAAATACAGAAATATTTTTTCAAAAAATAACTTGTGGTTTACAGATAGGGTCTGGGTGTGGTATGATAACTGTTAGGAACATGAATTAGAGGTAATACCATGGATTATATCGTTTTGGATATGGAATGGAATCAGCCTTGGCCTGGCTCTCCTTCTGCCCGAAAGGTGCTTCCGGTGCAGATCCGGGGAGAGATCATTCAAATCGGCGCAGTTCGCGTCACAGAGGATCAACAGGTGGCAGATGAGTTCCAAGTCCTGATCAAACCAAAATATTATCGTCGATTAAATCGCCGGGTCAGCAAGCTCACTGGCATCAAGGAAACCCGATTAAGAGAAGAAGGTATCCCTATGACAGAGGCAATGGAGCAATTCCGGGCTTGGTGCGGTGAGGATGTAACATTTTTAACCTGGGGCTTTGACGATATTACAATTTTAAAAGAGAATCTTCAGCTTTATGGTATTGAGGATAGCTGGGTCAACAAGTGGTACAATGCCCAGATGATCTTTAATGCCCAAACAGATGGCTCTAATGCCCAAAAGGCCTTAAAGACCGCTATGGAGATATTCCAGATCCCTGCCAGCCGTCCAGCCCATGATGCTTTGGGCGATGCCTATCACACGGCACTGATTTGCGCAAAGCTGGATTTGAAAAAGGGTATGCAGGAATATGGCGATGCACTAAAAAGCCATGTCAATGGCTTCCACGGGGCGGAGCTTCCCGGTTGCATCAGTCGTAAGGTATTCTATGATTATGCTGACAAACGGGCGGCCCTGTCTGCCATGGCCGGTGCGGAAAATCAATGCCCTACCTGTGGCCGCCAAATGCTTGGCTCTCGCTGGTTTGCCCAGCCGGGACATCGGTATATGGACTTGGCAACTTGTCCGGAGCATGGCAAGTTCTTGATCCGTTGCCGCTTATCAGAGCAACCAGATGGAACAATTCGCGTCAGCCGTCTTACCTATGAGGCAGATTCTGAGGCTGCTGCAGCCTATGCCCGCCGGGTGGAGAAGGCAGACCCGGAGGAGAAAGGCAGCGAACAACGTCGCCGCCGTCGCAGCCGGATCAATGAAATAAAGAACAGTTAATATTTGCCCCTGCATCTAAAGTAGATGCAGGGGATTTCTTCTATTTATAGGAAAGAAACTGCTTGACAGAATGGTGTCCGGATGCTATAATGAACTGCGCTACGGTGCTCTGCACGTATTATATGGGCCCTTAGCTCAGTTGGTTAGAGCCTCCGGCTCATAACCGGATAGTCCCGGGTTCGAATCCCTGA
>JAZRCU010000262.1:0-2132 GCA_045659965.1 Faecousia sp. | reverse complement strand
GCGGTCCGGGTGATATTTTTTCGCCAAGCGTCTGTATGCCTGTTTAATTTCCTCATCGCTGGCATTGCGGCTGACGCCTAACACCTGATACGGATCAAGTCCCATCTGTCTTCGCCTTTCTTCCATACTGCAGCCAAACGCCGCTATACAAAATGTTATCTAATATCTTTTTATCCTGCACCAGAGGCAGCTTCTCAAAGCATTCGGTGCAGCGGCTCATTTCCAAAATGAGAATTTCCTCTGCCTGTGCCGGGGTTACATTTTTATCCCCAAAGGGGTTGTAATTGCCCTTCTTTTTGTCCTTGGGCTGATCTACCAAAGCGTCCGCCAGATAGATAAACCGCCCCAAAGCGCAGCCGATCTGCTGCAAGTAAGGCTTCCAAATATCCTCCTCCAGATAGAAAAGCTCTCCCAAAAGCGCGCCAAACACCCCCGCCGGCAAGTCAGGATTTTGGCAGTTTTCCTTTTCTAACCGACTTAGTTCCTGTAGGCCCTCTTCCACCGCCAAAGCTTGCCGGGGGTAGCGCTTTTGCAAGGCCGCCACATGATTCTCCAAAGCATCCATGGCGATTTTTGCCGTCTTTTTTCCCTCGTCCAGATAATCATCCCGGCTACGATAGTAGGCAAGCAGAACATTCATATCCGCCCCGTAGGTAACGTATTTGTTTTCTACCCACGGACGTTTTGTAACAGGGTGCAAGCAGCAAGCGTTCTTTCCGGTGACCTCCTCCGGCTCATAAAGGCTACCCAGCAGCAGCGCCAGAAAGGCCATATCGTAGCTAAGCACCAGCCGGCTAAGCTGCCCATAGCCAAGGCGCAGCTGGCGGCAAATGCCACAATAAATGCTGCCATAGCGCTTCTTTTCGTCCTTACTTAAGGTCTTTCCGTTGGCCATCACATATCCAAACACCGGCTTTGCCCCCCTTTTTTTCCTATTTTATCAGAGAATTATAACAAAAGTATTAACATTTCTTCGATAAATAGCGATTGAGCGCCCCACCGTAAAACACGATGCTCACGCAAATATAAAGCCACAGCATACCCAGCGCCACGGCATACACCGACCCGTACACCACAGAAAGCCGGGAAAACAAAATGCCGTACATGGAGTATAAATGGGTAAACACCTGCCAGCCGATGGTAGCTAGCAGCGCCCCGGGTAGGGCATCTACCAGCCGGGTATGTCCGTCTGGCAAAAACATATACATGCACACAAATACCGCCGTCTGGATCAGAAGCAGCAGCAAAAACCGCCAGCCGATCAACTCCTCTAAGAGCCGGAACAAAAAGCTCTCCTGCAGCTGCAGCCACATGATCAGGCTGTTTCCAAACAGGTGCAGCACTAAGGTCAAAATCATCACCAGCAAAAAGGCAAAGGTGTAAAACACCGCCGTCAGCCGAGCCTTCAGCCAGCCTCTGGTCTCCTGCACCCGGTACACGTTGTTCAGCCCCAAAAGCAGTCCGTGAACGCCCCGGCTGGCAGACCAAAGGGCGGTAAATGCCGACACAGACAGCACCGCGCCGGTGGTGCTGCGGTAGGTTTTCATCACCAAGTTTGCAGCCGGCTCTTGCAGCGCCTTGGGCAAAACCCCCTCCAGAAGCTCCATGAGAAGCTCCACGCCAAGGCCTGTATGGCGCAAAACACCCAGCGCCAGCACTAGAGCCGGAAACAAGGATAATACAATAAAGAAGCTGGCATGGGAAGCATACCGAGGCACATCCAGCCGAGCAATTTCCGCCGCCCAGCGACTGATCTTTCCCTTTAGATCCTTTCCCATTTTCGCACCCCCTTTTATCAGTGTAGAGTGGATAGTGGATAGTTGATAGTAAATGTGTCGGCTTTGCCGACGATTTCAAATCATTTCCGCAGGAAATACCACAACTGTCAACTATCAACTGTCAACTCCGTAAGCCCACTGTCCACTATTTCTGTCCATTTTCTGCAAATTTCCCATAAAAAGGGGCGTGCTGAAAGCATTTCAGCACGCCCCTTCTTTTTATTCTGCAGAAATCAGATAGTAGTAGACCGGCTGACCGCCACGGAGCAGATTGACCTCTGCATCGGGGCAAATCTCTTGGAACAGGTCTGCTGCTTTCTGGGCATGCTTTTCCTGAATATCCTCGCCGTAATA
>JAZRCU010000261.1:0-3004 GCA_045659965.1 Faecousia sp. | reverse complement strand
CGGGCATCAGTACATTGTGCAGACAGACGCACGGCGATCATAAGCTCATAATCTTTTTTATATTGCAAAGCACATGGTGCCTGTGGATATTCTTTTTTTAACAGGGCAATGATGTTTTCTACTTTTTGTTTCATAACATTTCCTCCACCGCTATTTTATCATAGCAGTGAGCTTTTGCATAGATTAAATTTCTTCTTGCTCCTGCTGCGCGGTCAATGCAGAAATCTCATAGGCGGTATGTTCCACAGGACCGTCCTCTGTAAGCTTTGTGTAGATTCGGCTTTGTAGACGCCCCTGAATGGAAACAGTATCTCCGGTACGACAGTCAGATAAAATTTGCGCTATTCGTCCCCAGAGAATACATGGAAGATAATCTGACCGATGGAAAGGACGTCTGACTGCCAACATAATATCGCAGATCTCCCGTCCCAGAGGGGTGCGTCGCAAATTTGGATCCCTACATAAAGTTCCGGTCAGGCAGACCTGATTTTCCGGCTGCCCATCCTCCACTTCAATTGATGCGGCATAGACAAAGATCAGAAGATGCCGGGCTCCATCTTTGCGTTGGTTGTAGGATCGAATTTGCCCGGTTATGGCGATCATGCTGCCCACGGTGGGATCTACACTGTCCAGCAAGGTTTTTTCGATCACCACAGGCAAAATGTCGATTGCTCCGGAAAGTCGCTCCACCTCTAAGGAAAACCTGTAAAACTGCCGGCCGTGGTTTTCATGAGAGAATGTAGGGAATTCTACCATAGCGCCTCGAAGAATGATGTTATTCGTATGTTCCATAGTACCACCTCAAATTCAGTTGTATGGAACATTCTATGATGGGAATGAAAAAACAGAACGCAGAGCCATGGCTTGGCTCTGCGTTTGTATATTACTTGCGTTTTTTCTTTTGGACAAGCTTTCCGGCAGGCTTTCGTCCCTGCGGTTTTGCAACCGGAGGCTTTTTTGCTGCCTTCGGCGGCGCTTTTTTGGGGGGAACGGTAGGCTTTCCTTGCCGGGGTGGTACGGCCCGGATCAAACACTTGGGCCCAGAGCCGATGAGATCTTCCCGGTGTGCCTTTAACAGCGCTTCCCGTACCAGATAGTAGTTCTTAGGATTGCGGTATTGGATCAGCGCCCGCTGCATGGCTTTTTCATGGGGATCAGTAGGCACGTAGACTTTGTCCATGGTGCGAGGATCCAGACCTGTGAAATACATTACAGAGGAAAGAGTAGAGGGGGTGGCGTAGAAATCCTGCACCTGTTCCGGATTGTAGCCCATTTCCCGGATATATTCTGCCAGTTCGATGGCTTCTTTCAAGGTGGAGCCGGGATGGCTGGACATGAGGTAGGGCACAAGATATTGGTTCATGCCGTATTGCTTGTTTAAGGCAAAGTACTTGTCCACAAATCGGTTATAAACCGCATTTCTTGGTTTGCCCATTCTGGCAAGCACCGCATCGGATACATGCTCCGGGGCAACCTTGAGCTGGCCAGAAATGTGGTGCTGCACCAATTCTTTAAAGAATGTGTCCTTTTTATCGGCAAGCAGATAATCAAAACGAATACCGCTGCGGACAAAGACCTTTTTTACACCAGGTAGCTTTCTAAGCTTCCGCAGCAGCGCGACATAGTCAGAGTGATCTGCCTTCATATTTTTACAAGGAGTGGGGTGCAGACATTGCCGATGGGGGCAAGCACCTTTAGATAGCTGCTTGTCGCAGGCCGGATGGCGGAAATTCGCGGTTGGGCCACCAACATCATGAATATAGCCCTTGAAATTCGGCTGCTTTGTCATGAGCTCCGCTTCCTGCAGGATGGAGTCATGAGAACGGGTCTGGATAATTCGGCCTTGGTGGAATGTCAGGGCACAGAAAGAGCATGCGCCGAAGCAGCCCCGGTTGCTTACCAAGCTAAACTGCACTTCTTCAATGGCAGGAACGCCACCTGATTTCTCATAACTGGGATGATATGTCCGGCAGTAGGGCAGGGCATAGATATTATCCATTTCTTGGGTGCTCAGGGGCTTCTGGGGCGGATTTTGCACAACAAACTCCTTGCCGTAGGGCTCTGCCAAACGCTTGGCAGTAAAGGGGTCACAGTTGTTGTATTGAATCTGGAAGCTTTGGGCATATGTTTTTTTGTTTGCCTTCAGTACTTCAAAATCCGGTAGGACGATGGTAGGCAAGCTATCATCTAAATTCTGGGTGCGAAATACTGTACCGTCAATGTAGGTGATATCTTTTACATCCATGCCGGCGTTTAAGGCATCTGCGATCTCTACGATGCTTTTTTCACCCATGCCGTACATTAAAAGGTCCGCCTGACTGTCTAACAGGATGGAACGTTTCAGACTTTCGGACCAGTAGTCATAGTGGGCAAGACGTCGCAGACTGGCTTCAATGCCACCGATCAAAATGGGGACATCCTTGTAAGTCTGACGTATAAGATTGCAGTACACCACAGTAGCATAGTCCGGGCGTTTGCCCATGACACCGCCGGGGGTGAAGGCATCGTTTTTCCGCTTATGCTTGGTAACAGAGTAGTGGTTTACCATAGAATCCATATTGCCACCACACACCAGGAAACCCAGTCTGGGACGCCCAAAGATATCAATAGACTTAGGGTTTTTCCAATCCGGCTGAGAGATAATACCCACGGTGTAACCGGCATGCTCCAACACACGGCTGATGATGGCGTGGCCGAAGGAGGGATGATCCACATAGGCATCGCCAATGACGTAGACAAAGTCACATTGTGCCCATCCACGCTGCAGCATATCCTGTTTTGAAATCGGCAAAAATTCCATGATTTGCCCTCCTGCATTGTTTTTTATAGTATAGCACTTTTTGCTTAAAAATGAAACAGAAATCTAAAATTTGACAAGAAATATCTTTTTTGAAAAAAGTGAAAAAAGATGTTGACAAATCAAACCTTGCGTGGTACTATATTCAAGCGGTTGGGGCAACCCAATAAGCGAATATGCGCGAGTGGTGGAATTGGTAGACTCGCT
>JAZRCU010000260.1:0-6091 GCA_045659965.1 Faecousia sp. | reverse complement strand
AACCTCGCGGAGAACATCCACATAGTTCAGACCCAGCAGCCAATCTGCATTGTTGACCATCTGAGCCTTGCCTTCACCAAACTCAATAAAGCGCTCCATCTGCTTTTTGAAGCACTGGCAGTTATGCTCGATGGTCTCTCTAGTCATCATAGAACGCATATCTGTTCTGCCGGAAGGGTCACCGATCATAGCAGTGCCGCCACCGATCAGGGCGATAGGCTTATTGCCTGCCATCTGCAAACGCTTCATCAAGCACAGCGCCATAAAATGGCCAACGTGCAAAGAATCTGCAGTAGGATCAAAGCCAATATAGAAAGTAGCCTTTCCGTTATCAATCATCTGACGAATTTCATCTTCATTGGTTACCTGAGCGATAAGGCCACGGGCCACCAGTTCATCATACAATTTCATATCTCTTCCTCCAAAAAATAAAGCCCTCTGTCCGTTATGGACAGAGGGCGTAAATTACGCGGTACCACCTCTGGTTTGACGCTGCTTCACAACAGCATCCTCAGAATGTACAAGACATTCACGCTATATCGGGCGCACCCGTCAATTCCTACTATCATTTCAAAATTGCCGCTCCGGGATGTATTTGGGCAAGGATCCTGCTGCCTCGCACCGCCCGGCAGCTCTCTGAAAGAATTTTCTTGCTTACTTATTCCCATCTTCGCGTTACATATCCCATTTATCCTAACAAGAAGCCCATACTTTGTCAAGAAAAATTTACGCCTTACGCCTTTTCCTGTCTAAGCATTTCTTCCGCACTCTTAAGCGTCGTATCTGTAATGGTTGCGCCACCAATGATCCGGGCAACCTCTTGTTTTCTGCCTTCCAGATCCAAAGGCTCAACCGTTGTATATGTACGGCCATCACGCTCTTGCTTTGCAATCAGCAGGTGGGTATCTGCCATAGCTGCCAGCTGGGGTAAATGGGTTACACACAGCACCTGCTTATTGGTAGCAACATCCTTTAATTTCTCCGCTACCTTCTGAGCCGCTCTGCCGGAAACACCGGTATCTACCTCATCAAAGATCAGCGTATCGATCTGATCCTGCTCAGCCAGTACGTTTTTCATAGCCAGCATAATTCTTGCCAATTCACCACCGGAAGCAACCTTATTCATAGGCTTTAATGCTTCACCGGCATTGGCAGACATATAAAAAGCTCCCGCATCGGCACCGCTGCTTCCCATACCTGTCTGGGTAAACTCGCAGGAAAACTGCACTCTAGGCATATCCAGCTGTGCAAGCTCTGTAAGGATCTTTGCAGACAGTTCTTTTGCCGCCACTTTACGACAGTCGCGCAGAACGATCGCGCTATCCCAAGCCGTTTTTTCAGCAGCCAGATATTGCTTTTTCAAACGCTCCAAGCGCTCATCCGCAAAGGTGATCTCGTCTAATTCCTTCTGGGCATTCTCTAAATACAAAAGAATGTCCTCACAGGTTGCGCCATACTTTCTCCGCAATCTATGGATCACATCCAGACGGGCTTCTATCTGCTCCAGCTCGTCTGCACTATAGCTCAAACTATCCCTAGCATCTCTAACCTCTTCCGCTGCATCCTGCACTTGGTACATAAGATCCGCCACAGTTTCGTGAAGCTTAGAAAACGCATCGGTATACCGGCTCAGTCTGCCAAGCTCACGCTCAGCTTCTGCCAGCAAAGCTGCTGCGCCGTCTGTTTCATCGCCGCCGTAAAGACATTCCACAGCTCTGTACATGCCGTCACTCAGCTTTTCTGCATTTTGCAGCACTTTTCGGCGTTGCTCCAGCTCCTCATCCTCACCTGCTGTCAGTTTTGCCTTGGAAATTTCCTCGATCTGGTACTGAAGGGTCTCCATACGACGAAGTTTCTCCCCTTCATCCATATTCATTTTCTCAATTTCCCGACTCAGCTTTGTGAGGGCAGAAAACTTTTCAGCATAGTCCTGTCGCAATCCATCATTGCCTGCAAAGGCATCTAAAAAGCGCAAATGGTTATCTTCATCGAATAAGGATGCTGAATCATGCTGACCGTGAATGTCAATCAGCTGCACGCCTAATTTGTTCAAAATAGAAACTGTAACTAACGTGCCATTTACCCGGCAAATATTCTTTCCATCTAAAAAGATCTCTCTTTGAATAATGGTCTCAGGGTCATACTCGACACTGTTTTCCTCAAACCACTGAAGCTTGGGAACATCTGTAAATACCGCCCGGACAGAGGCCTTTGTTGCTCCGGTACGGATCATATCCCGGTAGGCCCGCTGACCCAAAATCGCAGAGATGGCATCAATCACAATGGATTTACCGGCGCCTGTTTCACCGGTCAACACATTAAAACCCCGGTCAAAGGAAATATCGGCGCACTCAATCACCGCGATATTTTCAATATGCAGAAGACTCAGCACTCCAATTCCTCCCCTCGGATCAGCTGATCAAATTCTTGATTTCGCCGCAAAAAGCAGCTGCGGCATTGGTATCACGCATCACAATCATCAACGTATCATCGCCTGCGAGGCTACCTACAACTAAACTTAAATTCATGGCATCAATAGCAGAGCCGGCCGCAGAAGCCAGACCCGGCAATGTACGAACCACGATAATATTCTGGGCATAATCAAACCCAACAACGCACTCTTTAAAAATGGTGTTTAAGCGAGAGGAAAAAGATCCGCTCATCTCATTGGTGGGTGTGGTGTAACGATATGTGCCAAGGCTAGTTAATTCCTTGACAATCCGTAATTCTTTGATATCACGGGAAATGGTAGCCTGTGTGCCACGGAAGCCCTCTTTTTGCAGAGCAGCCAACAGTTGCTCCTGCGTTTCCACATTCCGGGTGGAAATAATCTCCATAATCTTTGCTTGTCTTTGACTCTTCACCGTATATCACCTCAATTATGCTTAAATTTCATATTGACCACATCATAGAAGCTGCGGTCCTTCAGCCGGATCAGCTTCGTAACAAAGGGCGATTTACGAACAGTTGCCACATCGCCTGCATTCATACGAAGTGCCTTACCGCCATCGACAGACAAAAAGGCATTACGTCTGATATTCTTAAACAACTCCACATTGATCACGCGCTTATCAGATGTCACCATGCAGCGACTTGCCACATCATGGGCACAAATAGGCGTGACCAGAATACTATGTGCCTCAGGCTCCACAATGGGGCCGCCTGCAGACAAACTGTAAGCGGTAGAGCCCGTGGGGGTCGCCACGATAATACCATCACCGCCGCACTCCATTGCCTCTACCCCATCGCATTTTACGCGCAAATGGGCAATTCTTGCCACAGCGCCCTTAGTGATCACCACATCATTCAGGCAAATGTCGTGGAAGATAATATCCCGATCCCGATGTACCGTTACATCCAGCATCATTCGCTCATCCAAGGTGTACTCCCCGGTGGTCAATCTGGTCAGTTGAGAAAGCTCGGTGCTTTCCAGTTCTGCCATAAAGCCCATGGTACCGATATTGACACCCAAAATCGGAACACCCTGTCTGGTAGCCGCCTTGGCCATGTGTAAAATTGTGCCGTCACCGCCAAAACAGATTACGCAGGATGCCCCGGGCAATTCCTTTTCCAATCGGTAAAACCGCAGATCCTTAGGCAAGTCGTAAGTCTTATCCACTTCAAAAGGCAAGCAAATTCGTGTTTCTACGCCAGTTGCAGACAAAATCTCATATGCCGTCCGAACAGTTTGGAAATTCTTATCCCGGTATGGATTTGGTGTTAAGATGATCTTTTTCACGAACTCACCCCTTTAACGTTTCATGTGCCTTGGAAACTACTTCTGCAGTATCCGGCTGTATTCCGGCAACATCGTCTAAAGTCAAATGTGCCAAAAATTCAATATTGCCCTCCGGACCTTTCACCGGAGAGAACGTCAATCCCAAAATGCGGAAGCCAATTTCCTCAGTCAGCGCCACAAATTGATCCAGCACTTCCTTATGGACCTGAGGATCTCTGACAACACCCTTCTTGCCCACTTTCTCTTTTCCAGCCTCAAACTGGGGTTTGATCAGACAAAGCACCTGTCCGGTAGGCTTTAAGAAGGTTTTAATCACAGGTAGAACGATCTTTAAAGAAATAAAGCTAACGTCAATCACAGAAAGGTCCAAAGGCTCGCCCAACTGCTCCGGTGTCACATAACGTACATTGGTGCGTTCCATTACAACCACTCTGGGATCAGAGCGGATCTTCCAATCCAATTGGCCATAGCCAACATCAATGGCAAACACCTTCTTAGCGCCTTGCTGCAGCAGGCAATCTGTGAAGCCCCCTGTAGAGGCGCCGGAATCACTGCACACATAGCCTTCCGGCTTCACACCGAAATCACGCAGCGCTTTTTCCAGCTTCAAACCGCCACGGCTAACGTAAGGACATGTAGCACCGCGAACTTCAATTTCCACATTTTCTTCAAAGGAAGTTCCGGGTTTATCCGCCTTTTGACCGGCAACGTAAACATTTCCGCTCATAATAATCGCCTGAGCCTTTGTCCGGGTATCTGCATACCCCTGTTCCACCAGGAGAACATCCAGTCTTTTTTTAATTTTCAACTTTCAATACCTCCTGTACAAACTGACAAATGCCATCGCTATCTAATCCGCAATGGGTATATAGCTGATCCAATGCACCATGGGTGACGTATTGCTCGCCTAAATCCTTGCCATACACACGCAAGCCGGAAATTTTATTTCTCAGCTGCCAGGCAAGCTGCTCTTTGATACCGCTATTGGCGCTAGCTTCCTCCAAAATCACCACCGGAGTTTTTTCATCCAGCAAACTGCAAAGCTCCTCCACAGGCAGCGGTGCAACAGATAATAAGCGCAAAACTCTTGCCCTAATTCCTTGCTCCTGCAGCAGTTTTTGCGCTTGCAGCAGATTATCGGTAAATACACCGTAAGACACCAAGATCACATCTGTACCCTCTCCATAGGACACAACTTGCTTGTTTGGATCCCATGCAGATTCGCAAATGCCGCGGTCACCGCCTCTGGGATACCGCACCGCAACAGGGCCATTATATTCCTTGACTGCCCAATGCAGCATCTGCCGCTGTTCTGCCATACTGGCAGGGCACAAAATACGCATTCCCGGCGCTTGACGCAGGAAACCTACATCAAACACACCATGATGGGTTTCTCCATCCTCGCCCACAAGCCCAGCGCGATCAATGGCAAACACAACATGCAGATTTAACATAGAAATATCCTGCAGGATCATATCAAAGCTGCGCTGCAGGAAGGTAGAATACAAGGCAACCACCGGAGTCATTCCCTGTTTTGCCAGACCTCCGGCCATAGATACCGCATGTTCTTCTGCAATACCCACATCAAACATCCGCTTGGGGAATTGGGCTTTAAACTCCAACAGGCCCGTTCCACCGGGCATAGCGGCAGTAATGGCACAAACACTACCATCTTCTCTGGCCAGAGCGCACATTTCTGCACCAAAGCTATCGGAAAATGTCTGTTTTCCCTTCCCCATCACCTCACCGGTAATCGGATCAAACTTGCCAACGCCATGAAATAGCTTAGGATGTTCTTCCGCAGGCGTGTAGCCCTTACCCTTTTTGGTAAGTACATGCAAAACAACAGGGCGATTCATCTTTTTCGCTACCTTCAGCAAATGGATAAGATTTTCCGTATCATGTCCATCCACAGGCCCTAAATAGGTAAATCCCATACTCTCAAAGATTGTAGTGGGAATCAAGAAACGGCGAACTGCATCTTTTACATGCCGCAGACAATTAAGCAGCCAACTACCGGCAGAAGTCGCAGATAAAAACTCTCTGGATCTGCGTTTTATACCCAGATACTTATCCTTTGTCCGCAGCTGGGATAAATGAGATGCCATACCGCCCACATTATGATCAATAGACATCTGGTTATCATTTAAAATCACGATCATAGGCTCGTTGCTCACCGCCGCATCATTGAGACCTTCATATACCATACCACCGGTGGCAGCGCCATCGCCCAACAGCGCGATCACATTGTAATTGTCCTTGGTGAGCGTTCTGGCACGAGCCATTCCCAAAGCAATCGACACAGAACTGGAAGCATGTCCGGCAACAAACGCATCACTTTCACTTTCACTT
>JAZRCU010000259.1:0-6748 GCA_045659965.1 Faecousia sp. | reverse complement strand
ACATGGCTAAGGTTGGCTATGAGTGCCGCG
The DNA here is from genome assembly GCA_045659965.1 of Faecousia sp. Lineage (GTDB taxonomy): Bacteria > Bacillota > Clostridia > Oscillospirales > Oscillospiraceae > Faecousia. The sequence continues at coordinate 6,718 of JAZRCU010000259.1, read as the reverse complement.
TTATGGGCGTGCCCAAGACCATCGACAACGATCTGGCCGGCACCGACCATTGCCCCGGCTTCGCTTCTGCTGCCAAGTACATTGCTACCTCCATCATGGAAGTCTCCCGTGATTGCCAGGTGTATGACACCGGCATGGTGACCATCGTGGAGTGCATGGGCCGTCACGCCGGCTGGCTGACTGCTGCCGCCGCCCTGGCAAACCTGAAGGGCGACGGCCCCGAGCTGATCTACCTGCCTGAGGTGGACTTTGACATGGAGCAGTTCAAGGCAGATATCAAGCGCGTTTACGGTGAGAAGAAGAACTGCTTGGTTGCAGTTTCTGAAGGCATCCACTATGCTGACGGCACCTTCGTTTCCGAGGCTAAGACTTCCGGCACCGACGGCTTCGGTCATGCCCAGCTGGGTGGTCTGGCTGCTCGTCTGGCTGACATTGCTAAGGAAGCTACCGGCGCAAAGGTCCGTCCCATCGAGTTTAGCCTGCTGCAGCGCTGCGCTGCACATTGCGCTTCCGGCACTGACATTGCTGAGTCCTTCCTGTCCGGTAAGACTGCTGTGGAAGCTGCCGTTGCCGGTGCTACCGACAAGATGGTTGGCTTCAAGTGCACTCGTGACGCGAACGGCTACAAGTGCGAGCCCGAACTGTTCGATCTGAGCGTGGTTGCGAACACCGAGAAGAAGGTCCCCGTAGAGTGGATCAACGCTGAGGGCAACGGCGTGACTCAGGACTTCATCGACTACTGCCTGCCCCTGGTTCAGGGCGAGACCCGCATGGTTAAGGAAGACGGCCTGCCCCGCTTCGTTCAGCTGAAGAAGGTCTTTGCAAAGTAATTAAGAATAAGAAAACCACGGTATCGTAAGATACCTTGGTTTTTGTTTTATTAAAGTTCTTCTACGCGGACAACACCGCCAATCTTTCGCAGATTGTCGATGATATCCAAATGGTGCTGCCGCTTCGGCAGCCGCAAGGTGGTGAAATAGGCCCGGCCGCCATTTTCGGTATCGGAGTCGTATTCCCGGGTGGTGTCACGGACGTCGATATCTTGGCTGCGGAGCTCCTCTAAGAACATGCTCAAGGTGCAATCATGGCTAAGCTCTACATAGACCTCAATGGATTTGGTCTTGCGGTGCATGTAATGATCCATTCTTTGCAGCAGAGTCATTACGAAGAACACGGCAAAGCCACCGGCAAAAGCAGCTTCATAGAAGCCGATACCCAGCGCCAGACCTACACCTGCGCAGGCCCACACACCGGCAGCGGTGGTCAGACCTTTGATCTGGTTTCGCCGGGTGACAATGATGGTGCCGGCACCTAAGAAGCCGATACCGCTGACTACTTGCGCGCCCAGACGTACCGGGTCACCGGTGCCAAATACTTGGCAAACATAGTGGTTGGTCATCATGATCAAGCATGCGCCTAAGCACACTACCATGTATGTACGAAGACCGGCAGGGCGGTTTTTCATGCCGCGCTCCAAGCCGATCAATCCACCGATGACTACAGAACAGAAAATTCGTAGGCATACGGACAGTAAAGTGAGTTCGCGTAAAGCAAGTTCCATAACAAAAGAGCCTCCAAGGGGTTTTTAATAATCTATGCAGCTGCTGGGGTGTGTTATGACCCTAAAAGGGTTTCTTCTCGGCTTTGACAGGTAAATAAGATGACCTGTTTCTCGGTAGCTGCTTCCCGAAGCACATCCAAGGCAATGGCGGCTCGGGCATCATCAAAGCGGCACAGAGCATCGTCCAGCACCAAGGGCGCATTGGGGGTCAGCTCTTCTGCCACGGCAAGCCGCAGGGCAAGATACAGCTGATCAGCCGTGCCATCGCTGCGCCACAGCACGCTATGCAGGGTGTTTTCTGCTTCTGCGCCGGTATGCATGCTGAAATCAGCCTGCAAGGTCAGACGATGATACTTGTTTTGGGTGAATCGGGAGAATAAAGTCTGGGCGCGGCCGGAGATCCGGGGGGCAAACCGCCGCTGCAAAGTATGGGCAGTTTCTGTGACCGTGTCTATGGCAAGACAGGTGGCATTGTAGATATTTTCCAGCTTTTCAATACGCTGGTCTACAACAGATAGCTGATTGCGCAAATGAAGCTGGCTGCCTAAGCCTTCCATCAAACCGGTCAGTTGTCCTTGCTGCTTGTGCAGATGCTCTCTGTCAAAACGGCATTGGGCAATTTTTTCCAGAGTTTCTTCTCGATCGAAGGTTAGAATATCGGGTCTTTCCGGAGGTAGGACCTCCTTTTGAGAACCGGAAAGGGTCTGTGCTAAGAGGTCTGCACGCTGCAATTCTTTTTTTGCATCCTCCAAGCTATGCCATGCAGATTTGGCTTGTCGTAGGTTCAGCTCTTGCTGCACCACAGAAAGGCCTTTGGTCAAAGCTTCGGTGTTTTCCCGGATCTGGGCAGCGCGATGCTCCAGAGTATCTTTTTGCAGCTGATACTGGGCGCTGCTTTCTGTATAAGCCGCTTGGGCATCGGCCCATCCGGCGGCGGCAGCTTCCCATTGGGAAACCTCGATAGGAGCATATTTCCCGTTTAGTGCGGAAACAGTGTTTTGCGCCCGGCGGCGGCTATTTTGGTTGCTGACAAATACGATCACGCCTGCCAGCGCTCCAAGGATCGCCAACACAACGCCGACCCAGTGGTTGAGGATCAAAAATGCCAAGCAGCCAGCAGCGACCACAAGACCTACGATCCCCGGCCAATGCTGATTGGCTTCTTTTAGGGATTGCAGATAAACTGTTCGGTCTGTTTGGGCTTGCCGCAGAGCATCTACTTTGCACAGATTTTGATAGGGAAGGGGAATTGTAGGAGCAACAGGCGGCGCAGACATTAGCTGGATATCGGTTTGCAGCGCGTCTTTGTCCTCGCGCAGCTGCTGCAGCTTCCCTAAGGAAAGCTCAATTTCCTCTAGAGTAGGAAGGGCTGCGCATTGGGCGGTCAGTTCTTCTACCCGGGTTTTGGCAATAGTCACGCTGATCTGGGCTTTGGTGAGTTTATCGGCATAGCTGCGATTGTCAGCATAATCCAAAGCTTGGCGATGGTTTTCAAGATCTGCCTGAAACTGCTCCAGCCGGGTCTGCTCTGCCTCCAGAGCAGCTAATTGCTGCTGGTAGGCGGCAAGCTGCTGCAGCTTTTCTGTAATCGCTGCTTTTTCGGCTTCTGCCTGAGGAAGTAGGCCTGTCTTATTGTGGCGGCAGCGGTTTTTCAGATCCTTCAGCTTTTGGAGAAGTAAATCACTGGCACCGCTTTCATCACCGGTGGTTACCAGTGCGTTTAAGCGGCGGCGCAGAGCATCATCCTCTGTTACAGGCATATCCGACTGACGGATAAAACCGGCATGGGTAAATACGGATTTTTCCACACCTAGAAGCTGTTGCCCGCAGTTAGAGGCAGTTAGTTCTGTTACAGGCATACCGGTGGCAGTTTCGTAGGCGGAGAATTCGCCAAAAAGCACACGGCCTTTGCTGCTGCGCTCGATGGTGATATCACGGCCATTCCAGCAAAGATCAATACGGCCGGACATAGGCGCACCGGACCAAGGGGCATAATGCTCCTTGTCTGCCAAGGCGGTGGCGGTGGTGCGTTCTTTGGTGGAGATGCCGTAAAGCATAGAAAGCAAAAAGGCGCAGCAAGTGCTCTTGCCCCATACGTTGGGAGCATGGATCACATTTAGCCCCGGTTGCAAGGTCAAAGTCTGATTTTCCAGTTTGCCGAAGGTGGCAGTCATGGAGTAGATCCTCATGGCAGTTGCACCTCCTGTCCGTCTAACAGCTGCCGGCAGATCCGGGCAGCCAGCGTAACGGTTTCGTCTCCGGTTTGTGACAAAGATGTTTGGAAGGTGTCAAATAACAGTCCTTCAAAATTGTCCTGCCCCAGAGCGCTCCAAATATCCACCGGGGGAACAGTCTCGTCCCGGAGGGTCAGATGGGGGAATTGGGGATAGGCTTCTTTTAAAGCAGCCAGATCCAAAGGCTCACTTTCGCCTGTTAAGGTAATGCGATAAAAATGGTCATTTCCCACCGGGGGCAGCACAGAGGCAAGACCCTGTTGGGCAGCAATGGTGAAATCAAAAAACTGAGGGCCGGGCAGAGGGATAAACTGGGCAGTTGCTTGGGTGTCCACAGTTACAATATATGCGCCCTTTTGCCCTTGCTCATCATAGCCCTTTCCTACAGGGCAGCCGGGCCATGCGCACAGGGTATCTCCGGCGCGGAAGCTGCCTTGCTTATGGATATGTCCCAAAGCCAGATAGTGCAGATTGCTGTTTGCTACCTGATTTGCGGTGACAGGGTTGTAGGGGGAATTGATTTGGGTGGGGTCTGCGTGGAATACACCCAGGCGGTAGCCGGGAGTATCCTCAGCGCGGAAATTTTCCAGCAAAGCCGGGCAGTCCATGGCAATAAAGCCAGCACCGTACACCCGGCAATTTAGCTGGGGAAAATCAATATATGCAGTTTCTTGGGTGGTAAAAATATGGACGTTGTCCGGCCAAAGAGTAGTCCGCCAAGGGCTGTTGCTTGATTCAAAGTCGTGATTGCCGGGGCTGATACACACCGGGATCTTTACGTCCTCCAAAGCCTTTTTCACGGCCTTGACTGTGGCGGGAGAGGGGGCAACATCAAATAGATCTCCGGACAAAAGCATCAGATCGCAGTTGTTGGAGATGGCCAGATCGCAAATGAGCGCCGGGATCTTATCCAGAGCCTGCTGCACCGCTTGGGTTTGGGCTTCGTTAGCGGAAACCAGAGGGGCATCTAAATGCCAGTCGGCGCTGTGTAAAATCTTAATCATTTAAATCCACCCTTTCTGCTTGCAAGCATTTGCCTGTGGTGGAGTCAATGGTAAATAACACGGCTTCCAGCTTGGTAGGTCCATTGGCCCACTGATAGCGCTGGGGGACATCGCCCCGGAATTTGGCAATGGACAGATCCGGACGGATGCCTAATACAGAATGCTTCGGGCCTGTCATACCCAAATCGGTGACATAGCCTGTGCCCTGAGGCAGGATCTGGGTATCTGCTGTAGGCACATGGGTGTGAGTGCCCCACAGGGCGCTGATCTTTCCGTCCAGCATATAGCCCATAGCCAGCTTTTCAGAGGTAGCTTCTGCGTGAACTTCCACCAAAACGATCTTAGTGTCCAGCTCTTTTAAGATTTTCTCTACAGCAAGGAAGGGATTATCCGGATTGTAGTCCAGATTGCACCGACCGATCAAATCAATCACAGCCACAGGACCGCATTTGGTCTCATACACACCCCAACCTCGACCGGGCGCTTGGGGCGCATAGTTGGCAGGACGGAGGATCCGGCTGTTTTCTTCCAGATAGTCTACAAGCTCTGTTTTGCGGAACGTGTGATTGCCCATGGTGATCACATCTGCGCCGGCATCGAAGATATCCTCAGCCTGATTGGGGGTCAGTCCCACCACTGCAGCGTTTTCGCCATTGACAATTACAAAATCGGCGCCTGTGGTTCGCTTTAAATACCGCAGAGATTTGCTGATCCGGTCCATGCCGGGATTGCCCACAACATCACCTACGGCCAATACTTTCAATTCCATAGAACGCCTCCTTCTAAATATAATATAAATATAGGGTCACAAAACTGTGACCCTATTATACCTTTTTTCTGTTAAGATTGCAACATCAACGCTGATATTCAAATTCCAAGTCGTAAATGCTGACGATATCACCATCTTGAATGCCCATCTCTTCCAGACGCTTGAACAGACCGCATTTACGCAGCTGCAGATCAAAGTGGTTTCTGGACTCGTAGTCATCAAAGTTGATGTTCATAACCAACCGCTCCAGCCATGTGCCGCTGATGACCCATGTGCTGCCGTAGTGATCAATCTCCAGAGCAGAAGGATCTGCAGGGGCTTCGATCACCTCTACATATTCCGGCTCGTAAATGGTCACAGGGGGCAAAGTGGTCAGCTGCTGCGCTACTACACGCATCAAATTCTTTGTGCCTTGGGTAGTGCCGGCGGAGATCTCGTAAAGCTGGCAGCCTTTTGCTTCCACATGGGCGCGCAGACGCTCTAAGTTATCAGACTCCGGCATCAGCAGGTCTACCTTGTTGGCAGCTACGATCATGGGGCGATTGCTTAAGTCTACGCTATAGTTTTCCAGCTCTTCGCAGATGGCATCAAAATCCTCTACAGGATCTCTGCCCTCACTGCCGGAAACATCCACAACATGGACAAGCAGACGGCAGCGGTCGATGTGGCGCAGGAAATCATGGCCGAGGCCAGCACCTTCTGCAGCACCTTCGATAATGCCGGGGATATCTGCCATAACAAAGGAAACACCTTCGTCTACATAGATAACACCCAGATTAGGAAACAATGTGGTAAAGTGATAGTTTGCAATCTTGGGACGGGCGTTGGAAGTAACGGAGAGCAGGGTGGACTTGCCCACATTGGGGAAACCCACCAGACCAACGTCTGCCAAAAGCTTCAGTTCCAAAATCACATCACGTTCCTGACCCTTCAGGCCCGCCTTGGCAAACCGGGGGATCTGCCGGGTGGGGGTAGCATAGTGGGCGTTGCCCCAACCACCGCGACCGCCCGTGGCAATGATGAAATCTTCACCGGTGGACATGTCTACGATGATCTGGTTAGACTCGGCATCCCGAACAACCGTACCTCTGGGAACTTGAATGATCAGCGGCTCGCCGCGCTTGCCGCTCATGTTCCGACCTTGGCCGTT
>JAZRCU010000258.1:0-1803 GCA_045659965.1 Faecousia sp. | reverse complement strand
CTCCTTTATACATTATAATATATAATATATTTATGCTTTAAATCTAGGATGACAGGTCAGCTGCACGCCCAGACGCTTAAATACCTGCTCATCCACCGCAGACAGGATCACAGAAGAGTGTACCTGACAGCCCCGCAGCTTGCTCAGCTGCTCCATAGCCTTCTCCGCCACAGGATCCGTGGCCGCGCTGATACTCAAAGCAATCAGCACCTCATCAGTATGAAGCCGGGGATTGCGGTTGCCGAAATGATCTACCTTCAGATGCTGGATGGGGTCGATGACCTTGGGGGAAATCAGATGCAATTCATCCGGGATCTTACCCAAAGTCTTTAAAGCATTCAGCAAAAGCGCTGCAGACGCTCCCAGCAAGGAAGATGTCTTACCTGTCACGATGGTGCCGTCAGGCAGTTCCATAGCCGCAGCCGGCTTGCCGCTTTTCTCCTCCAGATCCAAAGCTGCAGGCACCACTCGACGGTCCTGCTCCGTAATGCCAACCTTTTTCATCAGCAGCTCCAGCTTCAGCACCTGATCATTGCCTGCCTTGCCCTGCTTCTGATCACAGAGGGCTGTATAGTATCGGCGCAGGATCTCCTGACAAGAGGCCTGAGAGGCCACTTCATCGTCAACAATGCAGTTACCTACCATATTGACACCCATATCTGTGGGAGATTTGTAAGGACATTGTCCTAAGATCCGTTCAAACATAGCAGCCAGCAAAGGGAAGGCTTCCACGTCACGGTTATAGTTCACAGTGGTCTGCCCGTAAGCTTCCAGATGGAACGGGTCGATCATATTCACATCGCTTAAGTCAGCAGTCGCTGCCTCATAAGCCAGATTGACCGGATGATTCAAGGGCAAATTCCAAACAGGGAATGTTTCAAACTTTGCATAGCCTGCCTGTACGCCCCGCTTGTGCTCATGATACAACTGGCTCATACAAGTGGCCAGCTTGCCGCTGCCTGGGCCGGGGGCTGTGACCACCACCAGTTCCCGGGTGGTTTCAATATAGTCATTCTTGCCGTAGCCGTCCTCGCTGACAATATGGCTGATATTAGAAGGATAGCCTTCGATATCGTAGTGGTGATATACCCGAATGCCCATGCTCTCCAAGCGCGCCTGGAAGGCCCGGGTGATATCCTTATCCACATACCGGGTCAGCACCACAGAGCTGACATACAGACCAAAATCCCGGAACACCCGGATCAGCCGGATCACATCCCGGTCATAGGTGATACCCAGATCACCGCGGATCTTATTCTTTTCAATATCGCCTGCGTTAATGGCGATCACCATCTCCGCCTTGTCCTTTAGCTGCAGCAGCATCTGCAGCTTACTGTCCGGACGGAAGCCCGGCAGCACCCGGGAGGCATGGTTATCGTCATACAGCTTGCCGCCAAATTCCAGATACAGCTTGCCGCCAAACTGCTCGATCCGGCTGCGGATATGGGCAGACTGGCTGCTGATATATAAGGCATTATCAAAAGCAACGGGTTGCATTTCCATTTCCCTCTTTTCCGTTGTTATTCTACACTTATTTTATATTGTATAAGAAACATAAAAAAATAGCAAGGATTATTAGCCGGAAATCTCGTTGACACCCGGTTTTTTTCGTGCTAGGATGGGTTTATCAACAGGAAAGGACCTACCGCCATGGATGCCTTCTCTCGCAGCAGTCTGTTATTAGGCCCTCAGGCCATGGAAAAACTAAAAAAAGCCAAAGTCGCCGTTTTTGGACTGGGCGGCGTAGGCGGATACGTGGTAGAAGCTCTGGCCCGGACCGGTGTTGGCGCATTGGAGCTGATC
>JAZRCU010000257.1:0-2080 GCA_045659965.1 Faecousia sp. | reverse complement strand
TGGAAAGCCAGCAGGACACCGACGCTGAGGACTATGTGGAGTCGTTAAAGATCGACATGTTCGACGACGAAGTATTCGTCTTTACCCCCAAGGGCAAGATCGTATCTCTGCCCGCCGGCTCTACCCCCATCGACTTTGCCTATGCCATTCACTCCGGTGTTGGCAACACCATGGTTGGCGCAAAGGTCAATGCCCGGATCGTCAACATCGACTGCAGCTTGGATAACGGCGATATCGTAGAGATCATCACCTCCAAGGCCTCCAAAGGTCCCAGCCGTGATTGGCTGAATATCTGCCAGAGTAACCAGGCAAGAACGAAGATCAAGCAGTGGTTTAAGAAAGAAAAGCGGGAAGAAAACGTGCTTCACGGCAAATCCAGCTTTGAAGCGGAAATGCGCAGACTCCTGCTGCCTCTGCCCGGCACTATGGATGCAGAGCTGGAAAAGAATTTGCTTAAAAAGCTTGCCTTTGACAACTGGGATGATATGTATGCTGCCATCGGCTACGGCGGCCTTACTGCCACCAAGGCGGTCGGCAGAATTCGGGACGATATCTCCAAGGCTGCCAAGGCTGAAAAGACCCATCCTCTGCGCATCACCCCCGACGAACCGAAGAAGAACCGTCACGCTGTCAACGGTGTGATTGTAGAGGATATCGACTCTTGCATGATCAAGTTTGCCAAGTGCTGCGCTCCCGTGCCGGGAGATGCCATCATTGGCTTTATCACCCGTGGCTTCGGTGTGTCTGTCCACCGGGCAGACTGCCCCAACACCATTGGCGCCCATGATCCGGAACAGGCAGCCCGTTGGGTCCGTGTCCGTTGGGATCACGCAGAGGAGAAACCCTTTGAAACCACGCTGGAGCTGGACTGCCTCACAAGAGAAGGCCTGCTTTTGGACGTGGCTATGGTGATGTCCACCGCCCGTGTCCGGGTCAAGGAGCTGTCCGGCAAGGATCTGCCGGATGGACACAGCGTATTTACTGTGCGCTTTGAAGTAAAGAATGTAGCAGAACTGGACGTGATCCGCAATAAGCTGTTAAACGTCCGGGATGTATTGGGTTCCCGTCGGGGACAGAATTGAGGAAATTATGAAAGCGGTACTAACAAGAGTGGCACAGGCCCAAGTAGATATTGACGGCCAGACCGTTGGCAAGATCGGCAAAGGCTTTTTGATCCTGCTGGGTGTAGGCCCGGAGGACACCGAGGCCGACTGTAAATATCTGGCAGAAAAGGCCCTTTCTCTGCGGATCTTTGAGGACGATCAGGGAAAAATGAACTTAGGTCTGGAGGATGTGGGCGGTCAGGTGCTGGTAGTCAGCCAGTTCACCCTCTACGGGAATTGCCGCAAGGGCCGCCGCCCCAGCTTTGTAGGCGCTGCCGACCCTGTGCTGGGTAACGCTTTGTACGAAAGCTTTTTATCCCATTGTGCCCGGCTGGGCTATACCCCCCAGCATGGCCAATTTGGGGCAGATATGCAGGTGCACTCTATCAATGACGGCCCTGTGACCTTGTTGCTTGACACCAAGGAGCTGATGGACGCTCCCAGGAGGGGATAAGATGAAAGTTGAACGTTTTGCTTTAGGCCCTTTACAGACCAATTGCTATCTAATTTACCGGGAAGGCTTTGAAGAATGTATGGTCATCGACCCCGGTGACGATCCCACACCCCTGATCCACCGGATCGAGGAGCTTGGGCTCATTCTGCGGACCATCCTCTTGACCCACGGCCATTTTGACCATGTGGGTGGTGTCAATGTGCTCAAGGAAAAATATAACTGCTATGTGGGCATGCATGAAGCCGACTGGGATCTTCCCAAGGAGATTGGCGGTCTGGGCAGAACTTCCCATGTGCTGCGGGATAATTTTGAGATCGTGGGATCTTCCATGGGTTTCCGGGTCTATCACACCCCGGGTCACACCCCCGGCAGCTGCTGTATTGCCGGCGGCGACCGGGAGACCGGCTACACCTGCATCTTCACCGGTGACACCCTGTTTCAGGGCAGCGTAGGCAGAACAGATCTGCCCGGCGGTGATGCCAAGGAATTGGTAAAATCCATCGGCTTCCTTGCCAATCTTCCG
>JAZRCU010000256.1:0-2022 GCA_045659965.1 Faecousia sp. | reverse complement strand
GTTTATCGCCTTTGGCCCAATTAAATCCGACTGAAATTGGAACATCTATTCCCGACGCAAAATGGCCCTCAATTCCCGACTCTGGTTGGCCCTTTATTCCCGACTCTAACAGAAGATCGAGCAAGTGACAGAGAAAACGCTGGTGATTGGAGTTGATATCGGAAGCGAGAGCCATTACGCACGGGCATTCAACTACCGGGGGATCGAGTATAGCCCCAAGGCCTTCGAGTTCGACAATAACGCGAAAGGATTTAAAGCGTTTCAGGGATGGGTGCAGGGACATGTGCTGATGAATGGCGTGAAGAAAGTGATTGTAGGCTTCGAGCCAACAGGCCATTACTGGTACAACCTGGCAGACTTCCTTAAAACGCAGGGAATCATGTTTGTGATGGTAGCCCCGCAGCATGTGAAGCACAGCAAGGAACTGGATGATAACACGCAGCGAAAGGATGACCACAAGGATCCAAAAGTGATCGCAAAGCTGGTCACAGAAGGGCGGTATATCATCCCTTATGTGCCGGAAGGTGTATATGCAGAGCTGCGGACAGCATATGTGCGATACTGTGAGCTGACGGAAACGAAGGTTCGGCTGGAGAATCGGATCACGCGGTGGTTTGATATCTACTTTCCGGAATATCGGGAAGTCTACAGGAATCCAGGAGCAAAGACCGGAATGATGGTGCTGAAGATTGCTCCACTTCCAGCAGATGTTCTGAAGCTCGGAGCAGAGGGGATCAACCAGCTCTGGCGGAATGCGAAAGTGAAAGCTGCAGGCATGAAGAGGGCAGAGACCCTGGTCGCCGCAGCAGAGCGGAGCATAGGCCGAGCAGGCGGAGACGCTGTACGCCGGGAATTATGGCAGATGCTTGAGGAATACGAGCTAGTCACACAGCACTTGGCCGAGATGCAGGTCATGCTGGAAGAACTGGTAGGCCAGATTGACGGGGCCGAAAGGCTCCTGCGGATCAAAGGTGTGGGGTTTGTAACTGTGGCTGGGTTCTTCGCTGAAGTTGGTGACCTAAGCCGCTTCACAGATCCAAAACAGATCATAAAATTAGCAGGCCTCTCAGTGGTAACGCCGGACAGTTCCGGGAAACACAACGGACAGAGTGAAATCAGTCGTCGGGGACGCAAGAGGCTGAGGATGATTCTGTTTCGGGCGGCGATGAGCATGGTGAAAAGCAACAAGGAAATGAAGGCGCTCCACGAGTACTATACATCGCGAGAGCAGAATCCATTGAAGAAGATGCAATCACTGATGGCGATCGCCGGGAAGATTATACGGGTGTTCTATGGGATGATGAAGAATGGCACGGAATATGATCCGGTCAAATTACTGACCGATATTAAACGGCCAGGATCTGGAAAGAACGCGGCCTGACGAGGCTGGGAACAGCGGCGCAGCCCCTGGAAGGCTTGCTCGCTACGCTCCCAAGCCATCCAGGGGCTCTATGGGCACCCAGCAAGAATGAACTACCAAGACTAACGACTGCTCCAGATAGACAGCGTCCACCCAATCGGGTGCTATGCAGGAGCAATGGGAACTTCAACAGACGGGTCGGATGTCAGCAAGGAATTCACCATGGGGCAGGACCCCGAAATGGAGCATCGCTGACGCCCAGGTTACGGATAGGCGGGACGAAGGAAGTTAGGGCATGGACCCTGTTGGATACGGGAGGTTCGCAGCCGTAGCAAGGACTGGGAGAGACAAACGCTGTGCAGACGACGTGTTTGCCTTATCCTTAACCAGCTATTTTCCGCATCTGATGCAGGAAATTGTCTGTAACCGTGCCCCATCTGTTGGAATTCCCACTGCCCTGGATGCTGAAAAAGCTTGAGAAATCAACGATTTACTACTTGACATTATGGGGAGGCATAGCAATGGCACTCACAGTTTATACATTGGAACAATCTGAACAGTGGGATGCTGTTGTTAGATCTTTCAAGGAGTATGATACCTATTGGCTCAGTGGTTATGTGAAAGCATTCCATATTCATGGGGATGGGGATCCCCTTCTGTTT
>JAZRCU010000255.1:0-2624 GCA_045659965.1 Faecousia sp. | reverse complement strand
GAGTTTTGTCATAATAGAAACAAAAAACGGCATCGCACAAAGCAATGCCGTAATTGGTTGCGAGGAAAATCAGACTGCCCGCTCAACCTTGTTAGAACGGAGGCATCTGGTACAAGCGTACACATGGCACGGAGTACCGTTGACAATGGCCTTGACCCGCTTAACATTGGGCTTCCAGGTCCGATTGGAACGTCTGTGGGAGTGGGAAACCTTAATGCCGAAGGTTACGCCCTTGCCACAATAACCACACTTCGCCATCACTGCACCTCCTATCCGAAAAATCACTTAAAATTTACATCCTTGCAGACGCTAGGATATGATAACAGAGATTTATGAAAAAAGCAAGTGTTTTTTGCAAAAAATTTTGTTTTTTCTAAAAAAATATTGATATTCCCCTGCACCACGAGTATAATGATGGCAATGATGATGACAAAGAGGTGTCAGTTATGTTTGATGTTCGCAGCGTTTTGCTGACAACATTGGTCCAGGAATTTAAATTAGAGGTTGTGTATGCAGCCACGGACTATGAGCAGATCCGTCTGACAGTGGAGGATGTGGCCCGCCCCGGTCTGCAGTTGGCAGGGTATTATGACCATTTTGAGCCTATGCGCTTGCAGGTGATGGGCAATGTGGAGATCAGCTATTTGCAGAAGTTATCTGCTGAGGAAAGAGCGATTGCTTTTGATCGGCTGTTCTCTTACAAGTTTCCTGCGCTGCTGATCTCCCGGAATATGCAGCCGGATGCGCAGTGTTTGGAGATGGCTAAAAAGCATAATGTAACTTTGCTTCGCAGCAAAGAGGCCACCAGCACCATCGTTTCTGACATTATTGCCTATTTAAAGTCTGCATTGGCACCTTCCATTACCCGGCATGGCGTATTGATGGAAGTGTATGGCGAGGGTTTGCTGATCATTGGCGATAGCGGTATGGGTAAAAGCGAAACGGCCATTGAGCTTTTAAAGCGTGGCCACCGACTGATTGCAGATGATGCTGTAGAGATCCGTAAAATTTCCGATAACACCTTGGTGGGCACAGCACCGGAACTGATCCGCAATTATGTGGAGTTGCGCGGCATTGGCATTGTGAATGTGGCAAAGCTTTTCGGTATGGGTGCTGTGAAAACGGAAAACGAAGTGAATTTGGTAGTCAATGTTGTGCCTTGGGATCAGCAGACTGCCTATGACCGTCTGGGTTTGGATGATCAGTATATGGATATTCTGGGTATTCAAGTGCCTGTAAATACGATTCCTGTGACACCTGGCCGTAATCTGGCGGTGATTTTGGAAGTGGCAGCTATGAATAACCGGCAGCGGAAAATGGGTTATAACTCTGCCTTGGAGTTTACGCAGCAAATGGATGATCATTTTGCGCAGCAACAGGACGGTAAGTAACAGATGAAAGAATTTACCATAGGTGCCAATGATGCTGGGCAACGTCTGGATCGTTTCCTGGCCAAGGCAGTACCCTTACTGCCTGCATCTCTGGCGCAAAAATATATCCGCATCAAGCGGATCAAACGCAATGGTGCCCGGGTGGAGCGGGATACCCGCTTGCAGACTGGGGACGTGCTGCAGCTTTATATCAATGACGAATTTTTTGATAAGCCCCGGGAGGATAATGCCTATCTGACGGTGGCATCTCCCAAGCTGAACATTGTCTATGAAGATGACCAGATCCTGCTTGTGGACAAGCGTCCGGGTCTTGCGGTGCATCCCCATGATGGGGCGGAGTACGGCAGAACTTTGATCGACCATATCCTGAGCTATCTTTACCAGAAGCGGGAATGGAATCCCCGAGGAGAAAATGCCTTTACCCCGGCTTTGTGTAATCGAATTGACCGCAACACCGGTGGTATCGTCATTGCAGCAAAGACCGCTGAAGCTCTGCGTATCATGAACCAGAAGATCAAGGATCGGGAGCTGGACAAGCGGTATCTGGCCATTGTAGAGGGAACGCCTCGACCGGTTAAGGGCAGCTTAAAAGGGTATTTGTTTAAAGATGCCAAAAAGAATCGGGTATTTGTGTCTGATACTCCGAAGCCGGGAGCAAAAACTTGTCAGACCAATTATATCACCTTATCTTCCCAAAAGGGCTTAAGCTTGGTGGAGTGTGAATTGATCACAGGCAGAACGCACCAGATCCGAGCCCAGTTTGCCCATGCCGGGCATCCGCTTTTGGGCGATGGAAAATACGGAAAGCTGGATAAGCGGTTTGACCGGACGTATCAGGCGCTGTATTCTTATCAGCTGACGTTCCGTTTTACCACAGATGCCGGGTGCCTTCAACATTTGAACGGAAAACAGTTCCGGGTCAAGGCGGTAGATTTTGTGACAGAGTATTTTCCGGATGTAAAATTATAAGAAAAGCAGGTGTATCTTGGATACACCTGCTTTTTATTACAGTATAGTTTGGATGGTTGCGCTGCCGATGACCATATCCTCTTGGTATAGCACCACGGCTTGACCGGGGGTAATAGCCCGCTGGGGGGTGTCGAAGTCTACCCGGATGCTGCCATCTTCCAGCACAGTAACGGTTGCTGGCTGGGGGGTGTGACGATAGCGCACCTTGGCGCTGACACGGATCGGGGAGGAGAGGGCTTCAAAGGGAAACCAGTTGGGCTCTGC
>JAZRCU010000254.1:0-10651 GCA_045659965.1 Faecousia sp. | reverse complement strand
TGTGTGTTTAATGACTACCATTAAGGCACCGTTCTTTGAGATCGGACCCAAGTCCTATCTCTATGGCGACGAAATTCTGGAACTGGCACAGGCTGCCGACGCAGCCAGCGAGAAGTATGGTGTGGACATCATCTTCACTTGCCCTGTTGTAGATATTCGCCGTGTTAAGGAAAACACTAAGCGTATTCACATTTTTGCTCCCCACATGGATCCCATCCCTGTAGGCCGCGGTCTGGCTGACATTCTCCCTGAGAGTCTGGTAGCTGCCGGCGCTGAGGGCGTTATGCTCAACCATGTGGAAAAGCCCTTGACCTTCGAGGTTCTGGCTGAGACCATCAAGCGCGCTGAAGAAGTGGGTCTGACCACCATCGTCTGCGCTGACTCCATGGCTGACGCTTCCAAGATCGCAACCTTGAATCCTGACATCATCGTGGCCGAGCCCGCTGAGCTCATCGGCACCGGTGTCAGCGTAGGCCCTGAGTATGTAGAGGCTGCTACCAAGTGCGTCAAGGACGTAAACGCCAACATTCTGGTACTGACCGCTGCCGGTATTGCCGGTGGTGAGGATGTATACAACACCATCATTGCAGGCGCAGACGCCACCGGCTCTTCTTCCGGCGTTGCCAAGGCTGCTGACCGCCCCGCTATGGTGGACGAGATGATCGCCGCTTGCCGCAAGGCTTGGGACGAGCGTCACGCTTAATCTCATCAATCCTAAAATCAACATAACTACCTAGGAGGAAACAAACATGGAATTCAAGATGATTCAGAAAGAAATCCAGCTGCAGTCCCGCGGTTGGATCCCCACCTTCCACGACATCACCATCGACGTACATAAGCTGGTTGAAGAGTCCGGCATCAAGAACGGTACTGTTGCTGTGGTTTCCCACCACACCACCTGCTCCGTTATGATCCAGGAGTGCTCTCATGACTTCGACACCTTCGACCTGGAGTTCCTGCAGCACGATCTGCTGGACATCATGCGTAAGATGATCCCCGACTTCGCTAACGAAGGCGACTACCGTCACCCCGGCCCTGTTCACGCACAGTACGGCCGCTATGTTGACGAGCCCGGCAACTTCACCTCCATGAACACCGACGGCCACCTGCGTTCCGTATTCTTCGGCCGCAGCGAGACCCTGACCATCAAGGACGGCAAGCTGGATCTGGGCGAGTTCGCTCACATCTACTTCATCGACTGGGACCACGTTCGTGCTCGTCCCCGTCAGGTCAACCTGACCCTGTTCGGTACTACCGAGGACATGGGCGATCGTAAGTACAACAACGGCGAAGTTGTTAACACTCTGCGTAAGTTCCCCGCTGAGGAAAAGACTTACATGGAGCAGTACGACGAGTGGAAGAAGAGATAATTCCTCTATCACAAATAGCAATACCAGGCATCGTAAGATGCCGGGTATTTTTTATTCTTTTGTTTCCCAAGCAAGGATGTGTTCCCACATGGCCCGGCACATATCTAACTTCTGGGTGCTGCCGCCTAAAGAGAAATAGATGGGGCCCTCAGATGTTACATTGTCCTGCACGTAAGGGATGTCCGTAATATCCACCGCTGCCACCCATTTGCGGCCGGTGTCCTCTTCATAGCCGTAAATCAGCTTGCTTTCCCATTGGCTTAGTTCCTCAGCTGTGAAAAACTCCTGCAGATCCATAAATACTTCCTGGGTCAGATAAAACTCCAAAGACAGCTTATCATGGATCACATATTCCAGACGCTTGGCTTCCACTTCTGCGATCAGAGTCATGGCCGCGTAGTAGTTATCCTCACCGGAGGTGGGGTCTGCCATGCTGGAAAATTCGGTGTACTCCAGCGTCACCTCTTCATCATCCTGGGTGATCACCTGCTGACCAAAATCTGTGGTCAGATAATTATAGCCCTCCTGCTCCATGGTGATGTTGACCATCATGCCATTGATCAGGTTGACTTTATTGGCATCAATAAAGCTGGAAACAAAGCCGATAATGATCACCAGCGCCAGCACCATCAGACCGATCATTTCCTTATAATAGGTCCAGATATGGTCTATGCGCTTAGGCCAACTCATGGGCTTTAATTCCTGCACCAATTTTTTCAAAGATTCCTTGGCATTCATGCTATTTTCACTCCTGTTTCATTGCGCCCTCTTCTGCCAAAAGCGTTCCGTTTTCCCGGGCTTGGACCAGATAATCTACCAATACGTCCTTCAAAAGCACGGTGTGGGCCATGCCTACCAAAGTAAAATACATTACCACAAATACCATGGAAACATAATAGGCGATCTCCGGCCAGAACATGATCACCACCACCGGAGCCCAGAACAAACCTGCGCAGACCAAAAGCTGCAAAGGCGCTTTAAATACCATATTTACAGAATTGGTGATCCAGTTGCCAACGCTGGTGGGGATGTAGACATTCAGCGTCAAAAATGCCATCAGCAGCATCGCCATCAGGGCGAACATCGCCGCTGCGACAATGGCAGGAACGATCAGTCCGGCCTCCAGATAAGCCACCAGATCAAACAGCATCTTGAGCACCAGCAACACCAGCAAGGTCCATGCGATGGTGCCGCGCCAGAAGCGAGTCTTAAAACCCTTCCGGAAGCCTTTAAACCAGCTCTCTCCCCGGATATTATAACGCAGAGCGCTCATAAGGCCGTGCCAAGCCTGTCCAATGGTCACAATAGGCAAGCAAGCCAACAAAAAAAGCAGGTTGATCACAAGACCTACCGCAGCCTTATTGATCCAAGTACCCAGCTTCTCAATCAAAGTTTCTTTTTCTTTCAACAAAAGTCATCCTTTCCGGAGCATCATGATACCTAGTTATTATAGTATGCTTTCGGCTGGATTGCAAAGGTTTTTTGGAACAAACCCCCCTCTATCTCCCAAATTTTACAATTTATTTAGATTTTCTCCTTGCTTTTCCACCCCGGGTATCGTAAACTATACCTTAGTTTACGATACTATCTGGAGGTAGCTTATGAATGTATTTCATTATGACTCTCCGGTGATGACCATTTTAGGCCGCATCGGTGATCTGATCCTTTTAAATTTCATTTACTTACTGTGCTGTATTCCCATCTTCACCATCGGCGCGGCACAGGCCGGCCTGTTCCGGGCCACCCGTGTACTGCAAGACCCGGAAGATGACAGCTCTGTTGTGAATGCCTTTTTTAAGGGCTTTGCAGAGGGCTTTAAAAAGGTGACCATCGCTTGGGGTATCCTGACCCTACTGCTGGCGGTTGTCACTTACTTCTGCGTTACCGGCTATGTGATGCAGCTGCTGCCTTTATGGCTGTGCATCGCCCCCATCTGCATCGTGGCATTGTACCAGTCCATGATTCCCGCCTTCCATTCCCGGTTTGATTGCTCTGTAAAGCAGCTTTTGAGAAACCCTTGGTTTTTGATCATCAGTTATCCCATCCGCAGCATTGGCGTAGCCCTGCTGATCTGGCTGCCGGTGTTGGTGCTGCTGGGATTGGGCATGTACATTTTCATGGCCACCGGCCCGGTGCTGATCACCCTGTATTATAGCACCGCCTTCCTCTTTGGTTATAAGTTCCTGATTAGACCCTTTGGTGTGGTCATGGAAAGCTTCCAAACTCCTCAGGAAGAGGAAGTCGCCCAAATCGAAGAATAAGATTTTTCCCCTCTGCAATATACGCAGAGGGGATTTTTATACGCAAAAAGCCCCCTCCTATTGGAGGGGGCTTTGGGGAATTAGACTAGAGGGTAGGATTCCGGGAACAGGGTGTGCCACAGCAAGTGAATAACATCCAAGTTGTTCACTTCGCCGTCACCGGTAAAGTCCGCATTACCTTCCACAGGATAGGAAGCCGGGAACAGGGTGTACCACAGCAAGTAAATAACGTCAAGGTTGTTTACTTCCTGGTCCCCATTGAAATCACCGGGGATTGCATCGAGCATATCCACTACCAAGTCCTTATCTTCTACAGTGATCTGTACAGTGTATACAACCTCATTGTCTACAATGATCTCCAGCGTATAAGTACCGGATGCCACCCACTGGAAGCTGTAGATGCCGTACTCGGCATAAGTAGTTTGTACCACATTGTCATCCTGTTTCAGATTAACCTGTGCAGTTTCTGCGCCGATGATCTTACCTGTGACACAAACACCAGACATCTGCACGATGGCATAGTAGCTGAAGTGGGATGTGGTAAAGACCATGTAGCCATCTTCAAACCGGGCATTCATGTCGATCGCGTTATTCTGATCATCCACGTAGAAGATCTTGCATCCCGCATTTGCCATGTATTCCGGAACAGGAATAGCAACCTCAATCTCCTTGCTGGGCTGTACAACTTCGCCATCCTTTTCCAAACTTATGTCATAGATAACGCACTCTTGGTCCCAAGCAACACCGGGGACTTCCAGGGGCACCTCAGTAATGTCAACCCTTTCTACAATCAGCTCTGTACCACTTTCAATGGCGCCAACAGGTACGCTGACCTCTACCTTCAGCTCAGCATTGGTAATGCTTTGCACTTCTTCCTTCACTGTTACAGTGTAGGTGTCAGTAAAGTTGCCGCAAGTTACGGTAATGGTCTGCTCACCGCTCTGATCTGCCCGGTAACCGGTGATCTCATAATTGGTGATTTCCATCATTGTGCCGTCAGAGTAACTTGCCATAACCACCATGCCGTAGGTACGCAGACTCTGATTCAGGTCGTATTCTACCTTGCTGGGCAGCTTGGTGATCTGGATACCGGTCATCTCCGGTGCCAGCTTCAAGGTTGCAATTCTGGTTGTTGCCACTCTACCGAGAACATCCACAGCCTCTGCGTAGATCTGGTAGCCGGAATTGGCTTCGTCGATCAGCATCTCAAAGTCGAGGGTGTCACGACCGATCACTTCAAATTCCTCACCGGGCATTGCGCCGTACCAGTACACCTCAGAAATGTAACCGTTGCAGTCGAAGGTAACGCTTGCCAGACCGCTTTCGTCAGCATAAACATCCTTCATCTGCTTGGTGATTCTGGGGGCAACGCAACCGTACCAGTACAATTCGCCGTTGTAACCGCGAAGGACATCTTCTGTCCAGGTATCATTGTCCACATCGTAGAAAACATCTGCGCAAACACCGCTAAAGGCGATGGGAGCAATTTCCGGAGCATCCCCCATGAATACGATCTTGTAGAGGCTAAAGTTTTCGGAGAATGCATCATAGTCGATCTCTGTGACGCTGGCAGGAATGGTAACAGTTTCCAAACGCTCACACCACTGGAATGCGCCGTAACCGATCTCGGTTACCGTATCGGGAATGTTGATGGATTGGATCAAAGTGCTAAAGAAGGTGTAATCGCCGATCCGGGTCAGACCCTCGGGCAATTCGATCTGCTCCAAATGATAACAATCGCGGAAGGCATAATCGCCAATGGTCTTTACGCTTGCAGGAATGGAAATGCTCCGGAACCAGTAGCAACCGTCAAATGCGCCGTTACCGATCACTTCCAGGCCCTCAGGCAGTTCCACATGGTCAAACATGCTGAGGTTTTCACAACCCTTAAAGGCAAAGTCATCAACAACCTTCAGATTCTTGCCGAATTCCACCTCGCTAAGATGGGGAGAATTTTCAAATGCGCTGACACCGATCACTTCCAGAGAATCCGGCAGGATCACGCGGTAAATATTCGCCACGTTGGCAAAAGCCTTGGGTCCAATGGCAGTAACCGGCAGACCTGCAATGGTTTCAGGAACAACCAGTTCCCCAGCTGTACCGGAGTAGCCGGTGATCGTTACCGTATTATTCTCCTCGCGGATCTCATACTCCCAATCGCCTCCATGGCCGCAGATGGTACACACATCGTCTACCATGTTGTGATTTGCCTTGACCTTGTTCACAGTCTCCCACTTTTCACAGATGGAGCAGTAGAACTTGATCTGGGTACAAGTCTGCTGGGTAGTCACTTCATTGCCCTTGGCTTCAAAGTGGACCATGGCATCCAGAATTTCCTGGCTGCCGATCTCCATGGCATTCCACTGCTCCTCGGTGCCGGTATACAGCACGTGAGACAGATTTGTGTCGCCACGGAAAGACTCAGAGCCGATATGCTCCAAGGAGTCCGGCAGAGTCACGCTGACCAGATTGTAGCTGAAGGCAAACTCTCTGTAAGTCAAGCTTGTTACTGTGCTGGGAATGTTGACCTTGGTAGCCAAGGTGCCACAGAATGCCTCATATTCAATATACTGGATATTCTCCTGCAGATCCAAGTCGCCCAAAGGACAGTTTTCAAAGGCATTATCGCCAATCATGACACTCTTACAGTCAAAGGTCACTTCCTTCAGCTGAGAATTCTGGAACGCGCCAGAGCCTACATATTCAATATTCTCAGGCAGCACCACAGAGGTAAGTCCTGTATGAGCGAAGGAATCTGCACCGATCTCAACCAAGCGGCTACCGAAGGTGAGTTCTTTCAAATCAGCACATCTGTAGAATGCCTGATATCCCAGATAACCCAATCTATCCGGCAAAGCCACCCTTTGAATGCCGCTATAAGCAAATGCCTCAGAATTGATACATTCCAGATTTTCACTCAGCTGTACTGTCTTGGCGGTAGTGCCATAGAAGGCAGCCGTGCCAATATAGACGACATGGTTGGGAATGGTAATGCTGTCAAGGTTGGCATTATAGAAACTATATTCATAGACCAAATCCGACACATTGGGGAACACCAGATCCTTCAGCTGCTGGCCGTCAATATACAGATTCTTTGCATACTTAACGGGGTTTGCACTGCTGCTGTCAAAATAGATTGCGCACCAAGCTTCCAGACTTTCTGCATAAACAGCTGTCAGACTACGGCAGTCATTAAATGCAGCAGCGCCAATATAGATAACGGATTCGGGAATGGAAATACTCTTCAGACTGGTACAACCTTCAAATGCCATCATTTCGATGGATTTTAAATTCTCAGGCAGCGTAATAGATTCCAGCTTGTTGCTACCGTAGAAGCCAGCATACACAATACTGGTAACATTGGGAGAGACCGTTACAGAAGTCAGATTGCTGTTTGCAAAGGCCAATTTTCTGATGGAAGTGACAGATTCTGGCATTACATAGTTGCCGGTTGCTCTGCTGGTGCAAAGCACAACCTCGGTCATATCCTTGGTGTAGATCACACCATCCTTTTCTGTGTAATCCTTGACTCCGGAGCCCAGTTGGATGCTGATATCCTCGTAGCTATCGGCAAACTCAAAGATCACGTCAATGTTTTCCACGGTATCGGGAACCACATGGTGAGATGTCTTTGCAAAGGGATAGCTCACCATGGTGGTGCAGGCCTTATTGTACAAGACGCCGTCTACGCTGCAATAAGTCTTATTGTCAGCAGATACGGTGATCTGCTCCAGATTCTGCAGCCAGATAAACATGTAAGGATTTACATTGGAAATGCCAGCGCCAAGATGCAGCTTCTGCAGCGGCACATTCATATCCTCATAATAGCCCCAGATTTCAAACACGCTATCAGAGAGCATGGTGACAGAATCGGGGATAGAGATCTCCAATGCATGATCCAGGGCAAAGCCCAGATAAGTGATACCCACAACACTATTGCCGTCGATGGTATCGGGGATGTTGATCACTTCATCGGTCAGATAGCAATCGGTGATGATCGCCTTTCCGTTTTGCAGGATGTAGCTAAAGTCATCCTTCACCTCAGTGCGGCATACAGAGATAGGAACCTGCACCTGATAGCCCATGATCGACAATGTAGCTGTGTAAGTATTTCCTACCAGCCAGGGATTGTCCACGCTCTGATTTTCCTGAATATCGGCTTGATACCATTGGCCGTTATAGGAAATACCATGCTGGTTGCCAGTGACCACATCACCGTTATCCATGGTGATTGTGTAGGACAACTTATTCTTCCAATTATAGTAGAAATACTCTACCCATTGGCCCATATCATTCCAGGAGCTGTGGTATTCGCCGTCCCGGCCTTCCGCTACAAAAATCGCATCTACTTCTACATTGACCACAGGAGACCGCTCAATGGTAACAGGCACATTTACAAGTTTGCCCATAAGGCTCAATTCAATGGTGTAAGTGTTACCTACAGTCCATTGGTGCTCACCGGGACCCTGCTGGTAGTTGGCAGACGGGCCATAATACTTGCCTTCATAGTCAAAACCGTTGTTAGCATTCCGGGTAATTACCGTACCATCTGCAAAGGTAGCAGTATAAGTGGTCTTGTTCAAAAGCTGCCAGATATTATAGTAATAATACTCCTGCTCCTGCATGCCATCGAAATAGCTCTCCATATAGCCGCAGGTATTTTCTATTACTGTAATGGGCGCAATCGTCAGACTTTCCAAGGGAGAGGTCAGAATGGTAACAGGCAAGGAAACTTCCATACCCATCAATTCGATTGTAGCCTCATAGGTATTGCCGGGAAGCCACTGATGATGATAGCTTTGATTGCTGGAATACTCGAAGCTATACCACTGGCCATTGTAGGTTAGACCGCGATCAGTGCCATAACCGTTCACCACTGTGCCGTCGCTAAAGGTAGCGGTAAAGGTAGACTTCTCCAGCATATACCATTCAGAATATCTGTAGTAGGACAGATCCCAATCTTCTGTTTCGTCGTTCCAGCCATAATCATAATAGCCGCACTCGTATTCCATCAGAGAAATGGGCGCAAACTCCAGGCTTACCAGAGGAGAAGATACAATGGTGACAGGCATCACAACATCCATGCCCATGAGGCTCACTGTTACATCGTAGGTGTTGCCCACAGTCCACCGCGTATCGTAGCTTTGGTCACTGGAATAGTCGAAGTTATACCACTGGCCATTGTAGTACAGGCCGCCCTCTTCAGCACTGCCGGCCACGACTGTGCCGTCGCTAAATGTGGCAGTAAAGGTGGCTTGCTGCAAAGCATCCCATTCGGAGTATCTAAAGTAGGAAAGATCATGCTCTCCAGTTTCTTCATTCCAGTCATACTCATAAGAACCACAGCTGTTTTCCGTCACAGAGACGGGATCGAACTCCAAGCTCACCAAAGGAGAAGATACGATGGTAACAGGGATTTCTACTATTTTTCCTGCTGTATGGACGTACAGAGAATAGGTGTTGCCTGCCGTCCATTGATTATAATAGTGCTGATTGGATGCATAGCTTGTCCAGTATATCTCACCGTTATATTCGGTATCACTACCGCTAATACGCACCTGTGCGCCATCGGCAAAGACCAGGGTTGCATTTGCCTTGTATAGCAGATCCCATTCATTGTATTGGAAATACTGATTGTGCATCTCGCCTTCCCAATGGTTAGACATAGAACCGCTGGTGTTTTCAATAATGGTGATAGGTTCTGCAATGATACTTACCACAGGGGACTGTGTAATGGTGATGGGCAGCTGCACTGTGTTGTTCATACAGGTGATGTCAACATAGTAGGTATTGCCGGCCATCCACGGATCTTCAGGGCTTTGGTTGCTATAAATATCAAAACTATACCACTGATCCTTGTAATACAAGCCGTTGTCAGATACGCAGCCGGTAATTACTGTACCATCGTCAAATGTAGCGGTAAAAGCGACATCCCCAATCATTTCCCAAATCGAGTAGGTCACAACAGGGGCTCCATATACGTCCGCGTCCGGATAATAGGGCTGGTAGAAATTGCAGTGCGTTCCCTCCATAATAGAAACAGGAGTAAACTCCAGACTCACCAAGGGGGTAGTCACAATGGTAACAGGCAGATCAAATTCCTTGCCCATGAAGCCTACTTTCAGTTCGTAGGTATTGCCCACTGTCCACTGATGATAATAGTCTTGCTCATTGTAAATATCAAAAGTATACCACTGATCATTATAAGTTAGTCCGAGGTCAGACGCATTGCCACTGATCACTGTACCGTCTGTAAATGTGGCGGTAAAGGTGGACATATCCAGCAATTCATCCGTAGAATACTCATAGTATTCAAGATCGTGTTCCCCTGTTTCCTCATTCCATTGACCGCAGAAACCACCATGGGTGTATTCCGTCACAGAAACGGGGGTAAACTCCAGGCTCAACAGAGGAGAAGGGGTAATGGTAACGGGCAGATGGGATTCCTTGCCCATAAAGCTTACTGCCATATCGTAGGTATTGCCCGCAGTCCACTGATGATAATAGTCTTGATTATTGTAAGTTGAAAATTCATACCACTGATCATTGTAAGTCAGACCCCAGTCAGAGCCCTTTCCGCTGATCTGTGTACCATCACTAAATGTGGCGGTAAAAGTGGACATATACATCAAATAATCCACATAATACACAAAGTAGGGAAGATCATATTCCCCTGTTTCTTCGTTCCACTGATTGTAGGTATCACCATGGGTGTTTTCCATCACAGAAACGGGGGTAAACTCCAGGCTCAACAGAGGAGAAGGGGTAATGGTAACGGGCAGATAGGATTCCTTGCCCATCAAGAGCACCTTCAGTTCGTAGGTATTGCCCACAGTCCACTGATGATAATAGTCTTGATTATCGTAAGCACTAAAAGAATACCACTGGTCATTGTAAGTTATACCCCGGTCAGATGCGCTGCCGCTGATTACTGTACCGTCTGTAAATGTGGCGGTATAGGTGGACATATCCAGCAATTCATCCGCGGAATACCCATAGTATTCAAGATCATATTCCTCT
>JAZRCU010000253.1:0-3012 GCA_045659965.1 Faecousia sp. | reverse complement strand
CCCTACAAAAGCGTCCCCGGCGGTGGGCTTTGCCAGACAGGAGAGCATTTTGATTGCCGTGGTTTTTCCTGCACCGTTTACACCCAATAGAGAAAACAATTCTCCTTGCGGAATTTCTAAATCCAGCCCATCCACGGCGGTGATGGCTTTATACCGCTTAGTAAGTCCTACGGTTTTGATTGCCTGCATAATCGCGTCCTCCTTTTTTATGAATCTATCATAGCAAAGAAAAATACGAAAATCTTGCTTTTTGCCTATTCGGTCAAATCCGCCATCCCATCGGTTAGCGCCTTGCTCGGTTGCAATCCGGCAAAATGCGTGATATAATAACAACAAAGAAAGAGAGGAATTTGTATGCATAAGGTGTTATTTGTTTGCCATGGCAATATCTGCAGAAGTCCCATGGCAGAGTATGTGTTGAAGGACATGGTGAAAAAGGCGGGCATTGCGGATAAGTTTCAAATTGAATCTGTAGCGGTCAGCCGGGAGGAGCTGGGAAACCCTGTGTATCCTCCTGCCAAACGGGAGCTTGCCAGCCATGGCATTGCTTGCGACGGTCACAGAGCCCGGCAGATCACGCAAGCAGATGTGGACCGCTATGAGCACATCTTCTACATGGACCGCTCTAATCGCCGTTACTTAACCAATTTGTTTCCCAACGAAACCAAATTCCGCCCCTTCTTAGATCGGGATGTGGCAGACCCTTGGTACACCGGGGATTTCACCCAGACTTGGGCGGACATTCAGGAGGGCTGCACAAACATTCTGGAGGCGCTTTTATGATGGATTTTGAGAAGCTGGAAGAAGAACTTTCTTCGCTGCCTTTATACTATTATGCGCCCATTGACCCCAAGGGGCTGGAATTTTCTCAGCGGATCCGCTACATCTGCCAGATGGAGTGCCCTATGTACGGCAAGACTTGGGCATGTCCCCCGGCAGTAGGTGAGGTGGAACAATGCCAGAGTAGATGCCTTGCTTATGAAAAGTGTTTGCTGATCGGCACCATTACAGAAACCCGGGACATTTCCGATCTGGAGGAAACCTTGCTCACCCGAAAGGCCCATGAAGAGGTCACCAACCAAGTTCGGGAACTGTTCCGCCAGCAAGGGGTCGAGCCCTTCGTGCTGTCCACGGAAGCCTGCGCCCTGTGCCAGCGGTGCGCTTACTTAGACGGGCAGCCTTGCCGCTACCCGGAGAAGATGCACCCCTGTGTAGAAAGCCACGGCATCAATTTGATTCCTACCCTGGAAGAAAACGGACTGGAGTTTCAGTACGGCGAGAATATCGTCACATGGTATTCTCTGCTATTTTATAATGATTAAAAAGGAAGCTGCAAAGCTTCCTTTTTTAAATGCTTGATTATTACTAATTTTGTGATATAGTTATACTGTATGAGTATGCGCCTGCGAAAAGGGTAGGCGGCAAAGAGACCGGAGCGATCCGGTAGGGAGTATGAAAGGGCGCAATGCCCAAAGAAGGAGTAGAAAATGATTACAGTCAGCAATTTAGGAATGCAATTCGGCGGCCAATGGCTGTTCCAGCATGTAGATCTGCAGTTTCTGCCCGGCAACTGCTACGGCATCATCGGTGCAAACGGTGCAGGCAAGTCCACTTTTCTGCGGATGCTCTACGGCGAGCTGGAATCCACTGCCGGTGAGATCCATGTAGATCCCGAGAAGCGTGTGTCTGTGCTGAAGCAGAACCAGAACGCTTATGACGAATTTACCGTTATGGACACTGTCATCATGGGCAATCAGCACCTGTATGACATTATGAAAGAAAAAGATGCCATCTATGAGAAGCCGGACTTTACCGACGAAGATGGCATGCGCGCTTCTGAACTGGAAGCGGAGTTTGCAGAGCTGGGGGGCTGGGAGGCAGAATCTGATGCATCCCGTCTGCTTCAGGGCCTGGGCATCGGTACAGAGATGCACTATGACATTATGGGCAGCGTTGACCCCCGTTTGAAGGTGAAGGTGCTGCTGGCACAGGCGTTGTTTGGCAACCCCGACATTGTTATGCTGGACGAGCCTACCAACAACTTGGATATTGAAGCCATCAACTGGCTGGAAGACTTCCTGCTGGACTTCCCCGGCATGGTCATTGCCGTTTCCCATGACCGTCACTTCTTAAACACCGTCTGCACCCACACTGTGGATATCGACTACGGCAAGATCAAGATGTACGTGGGCAACTACGACTTCTGGTACGAGTCCTCTCAGATGGTGCAGGCTATGATCCGCAACAAGAACAAGCGCAATCAGGAAAAGATTGAGGAACTGCAGCTGTTCATTCAGCGCTTCTCTGCCAACAAGGCCAAGGCAAAGCAGGCAACTGCTCGCCGGAAGCTGCTGGACAAGCTGACTGTAGAAGAAATGCCTTGTTCTACCCGTCGTGATCCCTTTGTTGGCTTTATGCCCGAGCGTGAACTGGGTAAGGATATTCTGACTGTCAACGATGTTTCTGTCACAGTCGATGGCGAAAAGCTGCTGGATAAGGTTTACTTCTCTGTAGGCAAGAACGATAAGATCGCTTTTGTAGGCGAAAACGAACTGGCCCAGACTGCGCTGTTCCAAGTGCTCATGGGCGAGCTTGAGCCTGACGAAGGCTCTGTCAAGTGGGGCATCTCCACTTCTCGCAGTTACCTGCCCAAGGATAACACCGAATACTTTGAAGGCAACAAGAGCACTTTGGTTGACTGGCTCCGGGAATACTCCGCTAAGAAAGACGATGTCTATCTTCGCGGCTTCTTAGGCAGAATGCTCTTCTCCGGCGAAGATGCCTTCAAGAGCGTAGATGTGCTCTCCGGTGGTGAGAAGGTGCGCTGCATGCTCTCTAAGATGATGCTCTCCGGCGCAAACGTAGTGCTGCTGGACCAGCCCACCAACCACTTGGATATGGAGTCCATTCAGGCAGTGAACAAGGGCTTGGAGGCCTTCAATGGCGTTGTGCTTCTTGCCTCCCACGACCACGAAATGCTGACCTCCACCTGTAACCGTGTCATCGGCTTCC
>JAZRCU010000252.1:0-4788 GCA_045659965.1 Faecousia sp. | reverse complement strand
TGAAGGCAAGGCTCAGATGGTCAACAATGCAGATTGGCTGCTGGGTCTGAACTATGTGGATGTTCTCCGCGAGGTTGGCGCATGCTTCTCTGTAAATAATATGCTTCGTGCTGAGTGCTATAAGCAGCGTATGGAAAAGGGCCTGTCCTTCTTGGAATTCAATTACATGATCATGCAGTCCTATGACTTCTATTACCTGTATCAGAACTACGGCTGTAATATGCAGTTTGGCGGTAACGATCAGTGGAGCAATATGCTGGGCGGTACTGAGCTGGTACGCCGTAAGCTGGGCAAGGACGCCCACGCTATGACCATCACTTTGCTGCTGAACTCTGAAGGCAAGAAGATGGGCAAGACTGCATCCGGTGCAGTTTGGTTGGATCCCAACAAGACCACACCTTTCGATTTCTATCAGTATTGGCGTAATGTAGAGGATGCTGATGTGCTTAAGTGCATCCGGATGCTCACATTCCTGCCTCTGGAAGAAATTGATGCGATGTCTGATTGGAAGGATGCACAGCTGAATACTGCTAAGGAGATTTTGGCATACGAGCTGACAAAGCTGGTCCATGGCGAGGAAGAAGCCAATAAGGCGCAGGCTGCAGCAAAGGCACTTTTTGTCGGTGGCGGTGATGCTGCCAATATGCCTACTACCGAGATCACTGCTGACAAGCTGGTTGACGGCAAGATCGGCATTTTGACTTTGATGGTTTCCTGCAAGCTGGCTGCCTCTAATGGTGAGGCTCGCCGTCTGGTGCAGCAGGGCGGTGTGTTTATCAATGATGAAAAGATCACTGATCCTACTTATGGCATCACAGAAGCAATGCTTCACGATGGCGTAAAGATCAAGAAGGGCAAAAAAGTTTTCCACAAGGCAGTTTTGGCATAATTTTCAAAACGCAGCAGTAAAAAACTGCTGCGTTTTTTTATAGACTTTTTCGACAAAAATAGTATAATATATATTATGATGCTTGGCGTCGTAATTTGTACGGGAGGTTCTTATATGAAACTCAATTATAAACGCACGATCCTGGTAGGTTTTGCCTTTTTCCTGATCCAGGCATTTTGGCAGGCCTATGATGCAACCATTCCTGTTATTTTGACAAATAAATTTGGTATGTCACAGACTTGGTCCGGTGTGATCATGGCTCTGGACAACATCTTGGCGCTATTTATGCTGCCCTTGTTTGGTGCACTTTCTGATAAGTGCAGAGCCAAATCCGGTAAGCGTACGCCTTTTATTACTATCGGCACGATCGTTGCAGCGGTGGCGTTGCTGGGACTTTCCTTTATTGACAATGCACAGTTAAAGAATATTAACCAAGTTGCCAATATTGATGATCCTGCTGCCCTGGAGGTCATTTATGACAGCCAGCATGATGCAAAACTGCAGACACCGGACGGTGAGCAGTTTGTTTTAAGCGAACTGTACACCAAGGATGAATTCTCCCAGATCCGCACCGATGACGTAACTGAGGTTACCGATGATAGCGGAAAGACTACACAGCTTGCTCCTTATACCAACTATGTTGTACCTGCCAGACAGGCTTATGTAGGGCAGGCGACTTCTCAGAATGTAGTGCCTCTTGTGCTGTTTGTGTTGGTACTGTTGGTGATTTTGGTGGCTATGGCAATTTTCCGCAGTCCTGCGGTTGCACTTATGCCTGATGTGACCATTAAGCCCTTGCGAAGCCAAGGTAACGCTGTGATCAACTTAATGGGTACAGCTGGCGGCATTCTGGTGTTGGTGCTGGGTATTGTATTTGCAACTTCTTCTGTGAAAAACCAGATGATGAACTACAATGTATATTACTTTGTAATTGCTGCGGTGATGCTGGTTTCTCTGCTGATCTTCCGCATTACTGTGAAAGAGCCTAAGTGGGCAGAGCAGATGCAGCGTGATAGCGTTCGTCTGGGCATTGAGGAAGAAGAGGAAGAGGTTATTCCCGGTGAAAAGCGCGGCTTAAACGCCGGAGAGAAGCGTTCTTTGATCTTTATTTTGGCCTCTATCGCTTTGTGGTATTTCGGCTACAACGCTGTGACTTCCAAGTACGCTGTTTATGCCGGTAATATTTTGAATATGGACTATAACACCACGCTGTTGTTGGCACAAGGCGCTGCAATCGTAGCTTATTTGCCTGCTGGCATGGTGGCGGCAAAGGTTGGTAGAAAAAAGACCATTATGGCTGGTGTCGTAATGCTGACAGTTGCCTTTGCCATTGCATCCTTTATGCGTGCCGGCAGTTCTGCACTGCTTATGAATGGGCTCTTTGCTTTGGCCGGTATCGGCTGGGCAACCATCAATGTTAACTCCTTCCCCATGGTGGTAGAATTGTGCTCCGGCAGCGATATTGGTAAGTACACCGGATATTATTACACTGCCTCCATGGCCGCCCAGATTGCGACTCCTATGCTCTCCGGCTTCTTTATGGACATGGATGGCGTGGGCATGACCGTCTTGTTCCCTTATGCCGCAATTTTTGCGGGCTTGGCACTTGTTACAATGACCTTTGTAAAGCATGGCGACACAAAGCCGGAAGCAAAGAAGGGTCTGGAAGGCTTGTCGGTGGATGACTGATGATCATAGCACTTATTATAGTATTATTTTTGGCAGCTCTTTATGTGATTGCTACTGTCTGTCGTAGCGGTCATGATGGGTGGAAACAACTGGAGGGGTATTCCTATGCCCATCGCGGTCTCCACAATGATGTGATCCCGGAAAACAGTATGGAAGCCTTTGCCAGAGCAAAGGAGCATGGCTATGGCATCGAGCTTGATATCCATTTGCTCAAAGATGGTAATTTAGCAGTCTTTCATGATGCAGACCTGAAACGGATGACAGGACAAGCCGGTAAGATCGAGTCCTTAACGACAGAACAGTTATCTCAATATCACCTTGGTCAAACAGAACAAACCATTCCCACCTTTGCCCAATTTCTAGAACTGATTGACGGCAGCGTTCCACTGGTTGTGGAGCTGAAGGCAGTAGACGGAAATCATAAGGAGCTTTGTCAGACAGTCAAGAATGCATTGAAGGATTATTCCGGTGCATATTGCATTGAGTCCTTTGATCCCAGATGTATTGCATGGCTTCGTAAGCATTGGCCGGAAGCAATACGGGGCTTGCTGCTGCAAAATTATTTTAAGCCTAAGATGCCTGCTTTGCCTTTTCAGGCAAAACTTGCCTTGGTATGGCAACTTATGAATATTTCCCTATACCCGGATTTTATTGCCTACCGCTTTTGCGATCGAAATAATCTTGGAAATTTTATTGCCAGAAAGTTTTGGGGCGCCAAAGGCGTTGTCTGGACAGTGAAATCTCAAGAGGATTTTGACACTGCTACCAAAGAGGGCTATATTTCAATATTTGAAGGATTTAGACCCTGATCAGGTGCGCCGGTTATCCGGCGCACTTTTTTGTTGTTGAAAGAATTTATCAATTTTTTCTTTTACGTCTGCGCTGATTTGCCCTAAAGGCAAGCGGCAGCCGCCACAGTCAAATCCAACATATTGCATTGCGTATTTCACAGGAATTGGATTGACATCTTTAAACAGAAGCTGAATGATGGGCATCAAGGCGCATTGTAATGCAGCGGCCGTGTCGAAATCGCCATCCAAGGCAGCTTGTGTCATGGCAACCGTTTCAGCAGGAAACAGATTCGATAGCACAGAGATCACACCGCTACCCCCAAGGGAGATTGCTGGTACAGTCAGTTCATCGTTGCCGGACCAGATTGAAAAATTCCCTTGGCAAGCATTCTGGATGGCTATGTATTTACTGATATCTGTGCTGGCTTCCTTTACACCGATGATATTTGGCTGTTGGCAAAGGCTTCGATACAGAGAAACGGGGATATCCTGCCCTGTGCGGGATGGGACGTTGTACAATATGATGGGTATATTAACGGATTGCGCAATGGCCATAAAATGAGTAAATAGTCCCTCGGGATTGCCTTTGTTATAATAGGGTGATACTACCAACAGTGCATCGGCCCCGGCTTTTTCTGCAGCGATGCTTAATTCTACGGCATGCTTTGTTGAGTTACTGCCTGTGCCTGCTATGATCAGACAACGATCCTTTGCATATTGTTTTCCTTTTTGGAAAAGCTTGATTTTTTCTTCATCGGAAAGGGTAGGGGCTTCTCCGGTGGTACCGGCCAAGACAATAGCCTTTACGCCGCTTTGGATTTGTTTTTGGATGAGTTGTTCTACCAAAGGATAGTTTACTTGATTGTCCAGTAATGGGGTCACCAGAGCCGTGCAGACTCCGGTAAAGAGTGAGTTTTTCATAGCTTACATACCTCCAGCCCAATCTATGCGCATCCTAAGGCTTTTGCGTATTGCAAAATAAGGGAAAATCGACTATACTAGGTAGGAAATTAGTTTGAAGTTTTCGCTTTAGGAGGGTGTTTTCTTGAAAACCCATGATTTTTGGTATGATTTGCCTGAGGAATTGATCGCCCAAACACCCCTTGCAAAACGTGATACCTCCAGATTGTTGGTATTGGGCAAGGAAAGTGGAGAAATTTCTCATAAGCATTTTTTCGATATTGTAGATTATTTGCGTCCCGGTGATTGCCTCGTTATGAACGACTCCCGGGTGCTTCCTGCCAGATTGTTAGGACACCGTCCCACAGGCGGAGCGGTGGAGTTGCTGCTGCTTCGGGATTTGGGGGATAAGCGTTGGGAATGTCTGGCAAAGCCCGGCAGAAAGCTTCAAGTGGGCCAGGAAGTGCTTTTTGAAAATGGCGAACTGACTGCAACTGTGGAAAAGGTGCAAGATGATGG
>JAZRCU010000251.1:0-1750 GCA_045659965.1 Faecousia sp. | reverse complement strand
TTTCCTTGGCCTCATAGGTGTTTAGCGCCAGATCGTAAAGCTTCTGGGCAATTTCCTGCACACTTTCACCGGGCTGACCAAACTGGGCATCCGGGGCAATGTAAATGCCGGCAAACTTCTTGCGGATCTCTGCCAAGGCATTTTCATCGGCAATGCCGCCGTTTTCTGCCAAGGCTTCGCTGACGGTGCTATCTACCAGACTTTGGAGCATGCTGAGCATATTATCCCGCAGCTCATCGCCGTCCAGTACCTTCTGCCGCTGGGCATAGATCACCTCACGTTGGGTGTTCATCACGTTATCGTATTCCAGCACATTCTTTCTGGAACGGAAATGCTGGCTTCCCACGCTTCTTTGGGCATTTTCCACAGCACCGGAGAGGATCTTTGCGTCGATGGGGGTGTCCTCGTCCAGACCCAGAGAGTCCATCATGCCCATGATCCGGTCGCTGGAGAACAGACGCATCAGATCGTCCTGCAGGCTCAGGTAGAAACGGCTTTCACCGGGGTCACCCTGACGGCCGCTTCGGCCACGGAGCTGGTTGTCAATGCGACGGGACTCGTGGCGCTCTGTGCCGATGATGAACAGGCCACCGGCATCCCGGACTGCTTGGGCAGCCGGGGCGATATCCTGCTTAAACTGCTTTAACAGGCGACTGTATTCTGCCCGGACTGCCAAAATTTCCGGGTTGGCGGTTTCGGAGTAGGCGTTGGCCTCAGCCAGAAGTTCCTCGGGCAGCTCTTTTTTGCGCAGCTGCTCCATGGCCATAAATTCTGCGTTGCCGCCCAGCATAATATCGGTACCACGGCCAGCCATGTTGGTGGCGATGGTGACTGCACCGGGCATACCTGCCTGGGCAACGATCTGGGCTTCCTGCTCATGATATTTGGCGTTTAGCACATTGTGAGGCACTTTATACTTTTTCAGAAGCTTACTCAGGGCTTCACTTTTTTCAATGGACACCGTACCTACCAGCACAGGCTGACCCTTTTCGTGGCAAGCAATCACCTGCTGGGCGATGGCACGGAACTTGCCGGCTTCGGTCTTGTACACCACATCGTGGTGATCCAGCCGGGCAACGGGGCGGTTGGTGGGGATCTCCACCACGTCCAAAAGATAAATGGAGTTAAATTCCTCTTCCTCGGTTAGTGCCGTACCGGTCATGCCGGAGAGCTTACTGTAAAGACGGAAGAAGTTTTGGAAGGTGATGGTAGCAAGGGTCTTGCTTTCGGAGGCCACGTTTACCCGTTCCTTGGCTTCGATGGCCTGATGCAGACCTTCGTTGTACCGACGGCCATACATCAAACGGCCGGTAAACTCGTCTACGATAATGATCTGTCCGTCCTTGACCACGTAGTCGATGTCCTTTTTCATAAGACCCCGGGCCTTCATGGCCTGATTTAAGTGGTGAGAAAGGGTGGCGTTGTCCGGGTCAGCCAGATTTTCCACACCGAAGTGCTTTTCTGCCTTGGCGATGCCGGAGGCGGTGAGGGCAACGGTGCGGGCTTTTTCGTCTACAAAGTAGTCGCAATCGTAATCGTCGTGGACTTCCTTTTCGTCGGTCTTGGCAAAGACCTGCTTGCGGAGGGTGGAAACGAAATAATCCGCCATCTCGTAAAGCTTGGAGGACTCCTCGCCCTTGCCGGAGATGATCAAGGGAGTTCTGGCCTCGTCAATTAAGATGGAGTCCACCTCGTCCACAATGGCAAAGGCATGTCCCCGCTGCACAAGCTCCTGCTTGTAAATGGCCAT
>JAZRCU010000250.1:0-12389 GCA_045659965.1 Faecousia sp. | reverse complement strand
CACCGTTTTCAATTTTTGTGATAAAAATCACAGCAATATTCTTTTTGCATTTTGTACACAATTTCGGTTGCATACAGCATCAACTCCATTTCTGCCGGTTACTATATCATAAACCATCCGGAAAATGAAAAACAATTTATGAACATTCAATTAGAAAGGATTGGCACATTCAAACTTCTCAACGCCATCATCATACCAAAGGTGGGTCATGTACAGACCGCCCGCCGGCACTGTAGGTCCTGCTGCAGTCCGGTTACCGGAGTCCAGAATTTCCCCTATTTTCTCCGGAGGAAACTTCCCTTCTGCGGCATATACCACTGTTCCTGCCATGGCTCTGGCCATGTTATACAAAAATCCATTGGCGCAGACTTTCAGCAGGATAATATCTCCCCGGCGCTCCACGTCATAATAGTATACGGTGCGAACAGTGGATTTAACATCAGTTCCAACAGAACGAACAGCAGCAAAATCATGGGTGCCCACAAATTGCGCTGCCGCACGACGCATAATCTCTTCATCCAGATGCTTCGGATAAAACCATGCGCGATTTACATGAAAAGGATCTTTGATCCGGGAATTATATATCATATAGGTATACTCTTTCCGAACGCAAGAACCAATGGCATTAAAATCCTCATGCACTTCAAAAGCCTTAGTTACCACCACATCTACAGGCAGATGGGTATTCAGGGCATAAGGCAGCCGATCAACAGGAATCGTCGAACTGGTGCGAAAGTTTGCTACATAGCAGCGAGCATGCACACCGGCATCGGTGCGGCCGCAGCCTGTGACATGCACCGGATGACCAACCACCATAGAAATTCCTTTTTCCAAGGTCTGCTGCACTGTGGACAGATTTTTCTGCATCTGCCAGCCATGATAGCCAGTTCCCTCATATGTTAAAAACAAAGCAATGTTTCGCATAACATTCCTCACAAACCAATACTTCCCAATGCAAAAACACCAGCAATCAACAACACACAAATGCCAAACGCTTTCAGATCACGACGACCATAGCGCAACAATTTCATCTTGGAACGTCCCTCGCCGCCATGATAGCAACGACACTCCATCGCGGTTGCCAATTCGTCCGCTCTGCGAAATGCGCTGATAAACAAAGGCACTAAAATCGGCACCAGAGCCTTCACGCGATCCATTAGCTTTCCTGTCTCAAAATCTGCACCTCTTGCTTTTTGTGCGCACATGATCTTATCGGTTTCTTCAATTAAGGTGGGAATAAACCGAAGGGCAATACACATCATCATTGCAAGTTCATGCACAGGCAGACGAAGCTTCTTTAAGGGCTTCATTAAAGACTCCAAGCCATCTGTCAGCGCAATGGGAGATGTGGTATAGGTCAGCAGGAATGTACCGGTAATAAGCATCAGGATACGCAGCATCATAAAAACTGCCCGCTGGATACCTTCCCAATAAATTGTAATTTTCCACACTTTTAAGGCAACATTTTCGCCTGTAGTAAAGAAAATGTTTAAAATTCCGGTAAAGACCAAAATAAAAACCAAGGGCTTCATACCGTGCAAAATGGACTTTAGGGGGATCCTGGAAATAGCAATAGATACTGCTAAGAAGCAAAATACCACGCCATAGGAAACCCAATTAACCGCAGTAAAAAGCGCAACAATATACCCCACCAAAATCAAAAGCTTTGTTCTGGGGTCTAACAAATGGACTGGAGATTTTCCCGGGAAATACTGTCCCAATGTGATGTCTTTAAGCATCTAGATTCCCTCCTGTCATAGAGGTTAAAATATCCACTGCCTGTTCTACACTATAGGCCATAGGAACATCCACACCCATCTGCTGCAAACGCAAAAACACATGGGTGATCTCCGGAATATCCAGACCCATCTGCACCAATTCCTGTGCATGCTCAAATACCTGTGCAGGTGTTCCATCCATCACAAGCTTTGCGCCATTCATCACCAGCAGGCGCTGCGTCAGCCGTGCAACATCCGCCATAGAATGACTCACCATCATAACCGTTGCATTCTTTGCTTTGCGATACGCATTGATATTTGCCAGAATTTCCTCTTTACCCTCCGTATCCAAGCCCTGAGTAGGCTCATCCAAAATCAGGATCTCAGGCTCCATGGCGATCACACCGGCAATAGCCACACGGCGCTTCTGACCACCAGATAAGTCAAAGGGTGACATTTCCAGCTGTTCCTTGGTAATACCAACAAAGCCCGCAGCTTCCAGCACACGGCGCTCTACTTCCTGATCGTCCAGACCCATGTTCTTAGGACCAAAGGCAATGTCTCTAAACACCGTTTCTTCAAAAAGCTGATACTCCGGGTACTGAAAAACAAGGCCAACACGGAAGCGGCATTGCCGGGTAAAGTTTTTATCGGACCAGATATCCTTTCCGTCCAGCGCAATGCTGCCGGCGGTAGGCTTCAACAGTCCGTTTAAATGTTGGATCAGTGTGGATTTACCGGAGCCGGTATGACCGATAATGCCAATAAACTCCCCTTTTTCTACTTGAAACGACACATCGTCCAAGGCAACATGCTCAAAGGGAGTTCCCACACTATAAATATGTTGTAGGTTTTTAACCTCCAAAATAGGTGCCACAGTTCATTCTCCTCTGTCAGGCCTTCAATACATCATAAAGTGCCTGCGCACATTCATCCGGATTTAACCGATCCAAAGGAAGATTAAATCCATTTTTGTTTAGTTCGTAACACAATTCCACCGTTTCCGGGGAGGCCAATCGAATTTTATGCATCAGTTCCACCTGAGAAAATACTTCTCTGGGTGTACCATCTGCCACAACGCTGCCTTCATGCATTACCACCACACGATCCGCCTGGGCAGCCTCATCCATGTGATGGGTGATCAAAACAACAGTGATCCCCTTCTCACGATTTAGCTTTGTAATAGTCTGCATTACCTCACGACGACCCTGAGGATCCAACATGGCTGTAGGCTCATCTAAGACAATACACTTCGGCTGCATGGCAATAATGCCGGCGATGGCAACTCTCTGCTTCTGACCGCCGGAAAGCAAATGGGGTGCGTGCTCCCGATATTCATACATGCCAACCTGCTTTAAGGCATTATCCACCCGCTGGCGGATCACCGGACTGGCCACGCCTAAATTCTCCGGACCAAAGGCCACATCCTCTTCCACCACATTGGCAACGATCTGGTTATCAGGATTTTGAAATACCATTCCTACATTCCGGCGCACCGACATGATCTCTTCCACATCAGAAGTATCCATGCCGCAAACATATACCTTGCCGCCACAGGGCAGTAAAATGGCATTAAAATGTTTTGCTAACGTTGACTTGCCGCATCCATTGCCACCTAAAATCGCCACAAAAGACCCTGCAGCGACCTCTAAATTCATATCCTTAAATACGGCAACGCAGGGCGTGTCATCCACGCCCGGATATGTGTATGCCAAATGTTCAACTGTAATTGCAGTTTGCAAAAGAATTCCTCCAATCAGGGAGTCCAACGACCTGCAGCGCCACAAGGCAACATCAGCCCGGAGGATCGTACAGGCAGCCCTAATTCACCTACCGCGGTACTACCGCCATAGACACCGCCAAACACCACATCGGAGGCATAGCCCACAGCAGAAGGCGCTAAGCCGGTGGTGTAAGAATTAATGATCACAAACAAAGGATTATCACTTAAAAGCTTTACAGTTTCCTGCAGGAACGGATAGAAGCTTGTTTCCATCTTCCAAATCTCACCGCTGGGACCACGGCCATAGCTGGGAGGATCCATAATGATGCCATCATAACGACGGCCGCGGCGAATTTCACGCTGGATAAACTTTCCGCAATCATCTACAATCCAATGAATCGGCTTATCTGCAAGACCGGAGGACTTAGCATTTTCCTTTGCCCAAGCCACCATTCCCTTGGATGCATCCACATGGTATACCTCTGCGCCACCGGCAGCCGCTGCCAATGTAGCACCGCCGGAATACGCAAACAAATTCAGCACGCGAACAGGCCGTCCGGCAGAGGCCACCTTATCCCGGATAAAGTCCCAGTTGGCTGCCTGCTCCGGAAACACACCGGTATGCTTGAAATTCATCGGTTTTACATTAAAGGTAAGATAATCCTTGTAACGAATCTGCCAGCGTTCCGGCAAATGGTGCTCTGTCCAGCGGCCGCCGCCACTATTAGAGCGGATATATCTTGCATCATATTTTTTCCAATTAGGATCTAAATGGGGGGTATTCCAAATCACCTGGGGGTCAGGGCGCACCAAAATATGGTTGCCCCAACGTTCCAACCGTTCACCGTTGGAAGTATCCAGGACCTCATAATCTTCCCATTCATCGGAAATCCAAATCATCAGTTTCTCCTTATCGTTTAGCCCACAGCATTCACAGATTCGCTGGGAGTTGTCGGTACGCTCGGGGTTGTAGGT
Organism: Faecousia sp.; assembly: GCA_045659965.1. GTDB lineage: Bacteria > Bacillota > Clostridia > Oscillospirales > Oscillospiraceae > Faecousia. Next base: position 7,973 of record JAZRCU010000250.1, on the reverse strand, counting down.
AGCTCAGGATTTACAGGCTGACCAGGTGTAACAGCAGCATTGGGATCCTCTACAGGGGGATTTAACTGCAACTGATACTCCTCCCAAGCTTTCTTGGTGTGGACAGTACATGTTTGATAGGGGGCATTTTCCGTCTTATTGATATCGTTGTGGAAGCCCTTAAAAGAAGCACCCTTACCATCGTCGTCGATCAAATAGACGTAGTTGTTATTCAGGTACTGATCCTCAAGACCGTAATCTTCCGCTTTCAACAATTCCTGAATCTGCGCCATAGTCAACTTCAAAAGTGCCTTCTTATCCAAGGTGACATTGGCGTCTACCTCTGCAAAGTGACTGCAGTATTCATTGGCCACGCCATTACCTGTAGAGCAATGGTCCACTACAACATGCTTATTGCAAGTACCACTGGGAATATCCTCAGGATATACCAGTACACCTTCTGTGCGGCCGCCGCGGATATCTGCCCTACAGGCATCGGTGGCGATCTTACCGGTATCCAAACATACTGTTACAGAGGCCATTTCGCTGGTGTCATACATACGAATATTAGAAAGACCTTCATGCAGAGGCTCTAATACCTTTCTCCACAGACGAGAAGCAGGGTTATAGGAGCCGCCGATCAAATTGATGGTCTCCGGGGTATCATAGCCACACCATACAGCAGCCGTATAATATCCGGTATAACCACAGAACCAACGGTCGCGGAAGCTGGAGGTAGAACCTGTCTTACCGGCAACATCTACTGTGTAGAAGTCCGCACCGGCACCGGTACCGGCAGCTGCAGCATTGGTCAGGCAGTAATTAATATAGTTAACTGCCTTTTCACCCAGAATCTCGCGGCTTTCCTGTGCTTTATCCAAAACGATCTGACCCTTGCTGTTGTACACCTTAGTATACAGGCGGCCTTCTCGATAAGTGCCCTGATTGGGGAAAGTTGCAAACGCGCAAGCCATATCCCGAACTGTTACACCGTACTGCTGCGCACCCAGCGCAAGAGCAGAAAATTGCAGATCAATCTCTGTCAGGGTAGACAATCCGAAGGATTCCTTGGCAAATTCATAGCCGTAATTTGTACCGATCTTCTGCAAAGTATTTGCCGCAACAGCATTGACAGAATCCTCGATACCTGTAAAGATGGTGCTGGTGTAGCCATACACTCTGTCATCGTTTCTGGGCCATGCACCACCGCTATATTCCATAGGCAAGTCCTTGATCACAGTTGCAGGGCTGATCGTTCCCTGCTCAAATCCAGGGGCATAAATAGAGATCGGCTTAATGGAGGAACCGGACTGCAGTTCAGACTGTGTAGCGCGGTTCAGGCCAAAGTGCACCTTATCATCGCCAACACCGCCAGCCATCGCCACAATATCACCTGTGGAATTATCAATTACCACAATGGCAGACTGTAGCTGCTGGGCGCTTCTGGTCGCAGGAATGTTCTCCAGATCCTTGTAAATCTTATCCACCTGTGCCTGCACCTTGGTGTCGATGGTGGCATAAATGTGATATCCGCCACGGTTAATACGGTCCAGATAATCCATCCAGATATCATTATTCCATTCAGTAATACCATCATGGGCCGCCATATCCTTGGCAACTTCCTTCAGCAGAGCATCTACAAAATAGGGATACACTTCCTGAGAAGCGTCGGTGATCAGTTCAGGTGCAGTGCCGCAAACAGGACATTTTAATCCGTCACTTACCTGAAATGTTTTCCGCAAGCCCTCGTAATCACAATCTTCATTGCTGCAGATCACCCACTGATCTTCTTCAGCAACAGAACTCTTTAAGACCAATTCCTGCGCAACCGCTTCATCATACTCTTCCTGAGTAATATAACCCTGGCTGAGCATCTGGCCCAGTACCAGCATCTGACGGTAGCGGTTTCTCTGCATGCCGTTCATTTGCTCACCTTCAAAGGTAAACACCTCATCACTGTAAGGATCAAACAAAGAAGGGTTATTGGTGATGCTGATCAAACTTGCACATTCAGCAATGGTTAAGGTCTGTAATTCCTTTCCGAAATAAGCCGCTGCTGCACTCTTAACGCCGCGGCAGCCTTGACCCATATAAATGGAGTTTAAATATTCCTCAATAATAATTTCCTTATTATAGTTCTTTTCCACCAAGGTGGCACGGAAGAACTCCAACACTTTACGCTGAACAGTCACACTATCCTCACCGGTCTTGTTCTTGATCAGCTGCTGAGTAATACTAGATCCACCAACAGTGTCGCTGCCAAAGAACATATTGGCAAAGGCCTCCATCGGAGTAAGCCAGTCCACACCCTGATGTTCATAAAAGCGCTTATCTTCAATAGCAACCGCAGCATGGATCAAAGGCTTTGGAATATCTTTATATTCTGCCTTCTTCCAATCTGTGCTTGCGTACAGTTCCTGCAGCAATTCGATATCGCCATTCTCATTTACACAATAAACATAAGAAGGAGCGTCCATATCATACTCTTCCAGCACCACACTGGCAGACGGAAGAATGTCATTTTCCAGATACTCACCCAGAATACCCAAAAACGCAAAGATACAAACCACACCAATCAGCGCAACAGTTGCAGCTGCGCCAAAGGCAACCTTCGCTGATGTAAATATCACCAACCAAGCCTTATGCAGGCTTCGAAGCACCCAATGGGGCTTCCATTCCTGACGCTGGGGCTGGTCCTTTTTATGATTATCTCGAGCCATAATAATTCCCTCCATAACAGCAGCCCAAAGGGGCCTGCATGGTAATTTCTCTATCACGGGTGCATATAAGCATACCACTACGCATATGATTATAGCATACCCAATCTGAAAACGAAAGTATTATTTTTTTAATAAACTATAAAATTCCCTTAACCCCCCTCCTTTCCTGCCGCTTAGGAATTTTCTTTCCGTCCGCGCAGGATTTTACTTGATTTTACTTGCACATTCCCGTAAAATAAACATAGGATACAATATCCCATCTAATGATAACGGAGGAACAAAAACATGTCCGAAGAATACGGCAGCGATTTTATGACCATCGTAGATGAAGACGGTACAGAATTCGAGCTCGAGATCCTATCCACTCTGGAATATAACGGTCAAACCTATTTAGCGGTGATCCCCGCAACAGATGAAGAAACCGAAGATCTGGAGGTCAGCATCTTAAAATCCATCGAGGAAGATGGCGAGCCTATTTTGTCTGCCATTGAAGATGAAGAGGAATTGGAAGCAGTTTACACCCTGATTATGGATGAACTGTACGAAAACGAGGAAGAATAAATGACAGCCTGCTTGGTGCGTGATGTGTCCTTTTGGACCCACATCATTTAATAGGGATGTTAGACTTCCTGCCCGGATTGCAGACCTCCCGCCTACGCTTTGACGATAGGTGGACGTTGGGAGCAGCTAAGGCCAGGAGCGGCAACCCACCTGCCATTTCGTGCAGGTCATAATCGGATGCACCACGGCCAAAGCGGGTCCTGACGCGAAGGGTTTTCCCTTCGCGTCTTTTTATTTAAATTGTAAACATTTATTGATTTTTTACTAATTAAAATTTTTTCTCTTGAAACTGGTAAATTTTTAGGTTATAATAGCGGGGTCTATGCACCTGAAAGGTGTAATATTAGCAATTCGGTTAAATGAGAGGAATGTTTCAAATGAGCGCATCCGATAAGAAGAAGCTCCGCAAGGAGGCCTCTGCCCAGTTGCTCACCGAGAAGCAGCTGCAGCAGCAGAAAGAAGCAAAAAAGTTAAAGGCATATACCATCGCCTTTGTAACTGCAATGGTTTTGGTGGTCTGCATCACCTTAGCTATTCTGGGTGTCAGAGCCGTTAATAACAGCGGTGTCATCCAGAATAACACCATTGCTGCTAATGTTGGTGAGAATGCATTAAGTTCCGTTGAGCTTAGCTATTATTTCACCGATGAGATCAACGCATATTATAATGAGTGGTATCAGACCTACAGCACCTATACAGATACCTATCTGCAGATGATGGGCTGGGATACCTCTAAGCCTCTGGATGAGCAGATCCAGAATGAAACCACCAACACCACTTGGGCACAGTACTTCCTGGACGCTGCTTTAGATCAGGCTAAGAATGACTATGCTCTGGCCGCTAAGGCTAAGGAAGAGGGCTTCGAGCTGCCCACTGAGGAGCAGACCACGCTGACCAACCTGCTGGGCAACATTGAAACCTATGCTACCATGTACGGTTACAGCAATGCTAAGCAGTATCTGCGTGCAATGTACGGTTATGGTTCTGATCCCGAGTCTTACGGTGAATACTATGAGCGCAGCCTGTTGGCTTCCGCCTACGCAACTGCACATCATGATGGTCTGACCTACGAGGACAGCAAGATCCGTGATTACGAAGCTGACAAGATGGCTGAGTTTAACTCCTACACCTACACCAGCGCATACATGAGCTACACCTACTTCCAGCAGGGCGGCACCGAGGATGAAAACGGTAACACCACCTACTCTGAGGAAGAGAACGCAGCTGCTCGTGAGTCTATGAAGGCTGCTGCTGACAAGCTGGCCACCGCTACTTCTGACGAAGAGCTGGAGGCTATGGCTAAGGAGATCGCTGTTAAGGAAGGCAGCTCCATCTCTGTAACTAAGAACGAAAACATGCTCTATAGTGGCATTTCCAGCTCCATCAGAGAATGGTTGTCCAGCGCCGACCGCAAGGACGGTGACATCACCGCTATTGCAAACATTTCCACCACAGAAAATGAAGACGGCACAGAAACCGAGCAGACCAACGGTTACTATGTTGTGATCTTCCATGGTGTAAATGACAACGCAACCGCTATGGGCAATGTCCGTCACCTGCTGGTTTCCTTCGAGGGCGGCACCAAGAACGAAGAGACCGGCGAGGTCACCTACTCTGAGGATGAGAAGGCTGCTGCTAAGGAAGAGGCTGAAGGCTATCTGAAGACTTGGCAGGAAGGCGATGCAACCGAGGAGAGCTTCATTGAGCTGGTTAAGGAACATAGTGATGACTCCACCGCTAGCGAAGGCGGCCTGTTTGAGGACATCAACCGCGACTCCAGCTATGTGGATAACTTCCTGAACTGGTCTATCGACTCTGCCCGTAAGACTGGCGACACAGCCGTTATCGAAACCGAGTACGGCTACCACGTAATGTACTTCGTTGGCAATTCCGAGCTGACCTACCGTGATTATATGATCAGCTCTGAAATGCGTGAGAAGGATCACGAGGACTGGTACAACGCCATCGTAGATGCAGTCACTGCAACTCTTGCAGACACCTCTAAGATGAAGCTGGACGTAGTTCTTTCCTAATTTATAATGTAATCCCCCTGCTGCGGCAGGGGGATTATTGTATAGAAAACACCTCCCAGGGAATGATTCTCTGGGAGGTGTTTTATGAAAAAGACCATCTATTTCATATGTATTTGCGCAGGCGCAGGCGCTGTGAACGGGCTGCTAGGGGCCGGAGGCGGTATGATCTTAGTTCCGCTTTTGGGAAGGATTTTAGAAGAAAAGGAGATCTTTCCCTCCTCTGTGGCAATCATCCTGCCTATCACCATTGTAAGCCTTATATTTCAGTTAGGCACAACGAGCGTTCCGTGGCAATCCGCTTGGCCCTATCTTGTCGGAAGCGCCATAGGCGGTATTTTGATACACAAGTTTGCAAAATTAATTCCAACCATTTGGCTGCACCGTATCTTAGGTCTATTTATCATAGCGGGAGGTATTCGGTATTTATGTTAGCGTCGTTCCCCTTTTCCCTACTGATCGGCACTGCCTTGGGTTTTTTATCCGGTCTTGGTGTTGGCGGAGGCAGCCTTCTGATCCTCTGGCTGACCCAGATCCTTGGCATGTCCTATGCACCGGCCAGAGTCATCAATTTGCTTTTCTTTCTTCCAACGGCAATTATCGCTTCCTTCTATCGCAGAAAAGAAGGTGTATTAAATCTTAAAAAGCTTTTACCGGGAATTGTCGCCGGCTGTCTGGCCGCGGCTGCAGCCAGCATGATCAGCACAAACCTAGATACCGACCTAATTCAAAAAATCTTCGGAGGTCTGCTTTTGCTGGCCGGTTGTAAGGAATTATTTTATAAACACAAAGAAAATCAGCGGTGAATAAATCCCAGATATCCTTCTAAAATCAAAGACGCCGCCACAGCGTCCACAGTGTTCTTCCGCTTCTTGCCGTGATAATTATGGGCAGATAGAATATTGTGGGCTTCTACTGTGGTCCTGCGCTCATCCCAAAAGGCCACAGGCAGCCCGGTGGCTTCTTCTACCTGCTTAGCAAAGGCTCTGCACAGCTCCGCTCTGGGGCCTTCAGAGCCATCCATATTTTTCGGCAGACCCATCACGATCTGCCCTACATCATTATCCTTCACGATCTTCTGGATTTCAGCTAATGTCTTTTCCGGATTTCTGCTATGGATCACTGTGGTTGATCCTACAATAGAACACAGTAGATCAGACAAGGCAATTCCCGTCCGGGCATCGCCGTAGTCTATTCCCATTATCCGCATGATAAATACCTCGCTTTTCTACGTTTTTTCTTACAGGCCATTATAATGCAAAATATGTAAAAAATAAAGAAAAAAATTGTTGACGAAACAATTTCTCTGTGGTAGAATGTATCTACCTGTGAAAACGGGCTATTTTTGTGTGCCCATTTTCAGCTCCGGGTGGCAATTTGTAGTGTGCCACATGCTAAATTTTTCATAGCCGGAGTGATACAGGGAGGCAATTTTTTAAGGAGGTGCCGTTTATGCGCGTTAAGGTCACTTTGAGATGCTCCGAGTGCAAGCAGAGAAACTACAATTCCATGAAGAACAAGAAGAACGATCCCGACCGTCTCGAAATGAAGAAGTACTGCAGATTCTGCAGAAAGCACACCGTTCATAACGAGACTAAGTAAGGAGGCAGCATCATGAAGAAGGAAAACTGGTTTGTAAGAACCTGGAAGGCCATTGCCAGATACTTCCGTGAGCTCCGCAGCGAGCTGAAGAAGGTCGTATGGCCCACTCCTCAGCAGGTGCTTAAGAACACCTTGATCGTCGGCGCATGCGTATTAGTTGTCGGCGTTTTCATTTGGCTGTTCGACTTCGTTGCTCGGATCGGCATTGATGCCCTCATCGGCCTCTTCTAAGAGGTACATGTCATGGCAGAAGCTGCAAAGTGGTATGTTGTCCATACCTATTCCGGTTACGAGAACACTGTAAAGGCTACCATTGAAAAGACTGTGCAGAGCCGTCAGTTGCAAGAGCAGGTCCTGACTGTGTCCATTCCTATGGAAACTGTTACTGAGATCACCGATTCCGGTGTCAGCAAGACCTACGATCGCAAGCTGTTCCCCGGCTATGTGTTTGTTAAGATGGTTTACAGTGATAACACCTGGCATGCAATCAAGGGTGTACGTGGAGTTACTGGCTTCCTTGGTACACCCGGCGAAGACCCCATCCCTCTGACAGATGATGAAGTTTACGAAATGGGCGTTGAGAAGCGTGAGATCGTCGTTAACTACAACGTTGGCGATAGCGTGCGCATTCTGGACGGTCCTTTCAGCTCCTTCACCGGTACTGTGGAGTCCATTGAGCTGGACAAAAACAGCGTCAGCGTGGTTGTTACCATGTTTGGTCGCGAAACTTCCGTCGAATTCGAACTGGATCAGGTGGAAGTCATTTCCCAATAACGCATCGAACCGATATTTCTCGGTTGGAACGTGGGAGGGGTAAATAACCCCGCAAGAAATGCGCAAAGCGCATATTACCACATTTTATTCAGGAGGTGCTTATTATGGCACAGAAAGTCACTGGCATTATCAAGCTGCAGATCAACGCTGCTAAGGCAACCGCTTCTCCCCCTGTCGGCCCCGCTCTGGGTCAGCACGGCGTTAACATCGCTGCTTTCATCAAGGAGTTCAACGCTCGTACTCAGAACATGGAAGGCTACAAGATCCCCGTTGTGATCACTGTTTACGCAGACCGTAGCTTCACCTT
>JAZRCU010000249.1:0-3892 GCA_045659965.1 Faecousia sp. | reverse complement strand
AGATCTGAAATATTCCTGCATGTCTGCCTACTGTATCTTCGTTAAGAAGCTGGCAGATGTCTGTGAGATGGAATACGATTGCGGCGAAGGCCTCCTCGGCCTGTTTGGAATGTATGTATTTGACTAAAAGAATCAGCACTGCCATGCTACGGGCAGTGCTGATTCTTCTTATTTATCGCATAGCTTTAGACATTGAAGCGGTCATAGGATTTGTAACAATCCAGGCAAAGTTTTTTATCACCTGCAAGGCGGATCCAGTTGGCTCCGGTGGTTTCACCGCAGCAATCGCAAACAAAAGAATCGAAAAGTCGGGCCTTTTCTGGCAGCTGGATCGTTGCATCCTTCACGTCAAACATATCCTTCGGCTCGCAACTCTGATAGTAAGCAAAGGATTCCTCCCGGGTCATACCCTCAGGCTTGGGTTTTAGCACCAGACGGACGGAAGTACCGGTCTTGCGGTTATAGAAAGAGAATGCCTGCTTGCCACGCATATGGAACAAAAGGTTTCCCTTACCAATACTACAACCAAGCATTACCTGAATACCATCCACGCCGCAGGCGTCATTTTCCGCAATACACACTACCTGCTCATCCGCAGAGAATTCCAAATTCAAAAGCTCAATCGCGTATAGGCTTGCCTTATAGCCGATGGTCAGGCCACCGCACTCGTGACCATGGAAGGCCACACAATCTTTCCATGTTTTCATAAATATCCTCCTTATTCGTCCACCAGCACCATGTGCCGACTTTCAATTTCCACTACTTTTGCGTCCACACCGTAGACATCACGCAGCGCTTCACTGTCCAGAATATTGCGGTCACCGTGACGGTAGACCTGCCCGTCCTTGAGCAGCAGGAAGCGGTCACAGAACCGCAGCGCCAGATTCAGGTCGTGGATCACCACCACGGCGACCATATTGTCCTTATGGCAAAATTCCCGGACCAGCTTTAACACCTGGTACTGATTTTGAATATCCAGCGCGCTGGTGGGCTCATCCAGAAGCAGCACCTTCGGTTGTTGCGCCAATGCTCTGGCCAGCATGACCTTCTGCTTTTCACCGCCGGAAAGCTGATTTAAAAATCTGCCCCGTATATCCTCCACGTCTAAACGGTGCATAGCATCGTGGACGATTTTGTGATCTTCTTCCGTAAAACCCCATTTCATGTAGGGTCTGCGACCCAGCATAACAACATCGTGAACGGTCATTTGGGTACTGGGAACGCTCTGAGAAACAAAGGCAACTTTCTTTGCCACTTCCCGGGGAGATTGCTTCAACAGATTCTCCCCGTCCAGAATTACCTCGCCGGAATCCGGTTTTAGAATGTGGTTGAAGCATTTTAAGAGCGTACTTTTGCCAACACCGTTGTTGCCCAGGATGGCAAGGAACTTGCCCGGCTCCATGTCAAAGGATACATCTTTCAAAACGTCCGGACAACCCTTATAATGGAAACTTAAATTCTTGTCTTGCATCATTGCTTCTTACCTCCTTTGAAAAGAAGGTAAAGAAACAGCGGGCCACCCAGCAAAGATGTGATGGCGCCAATGGGCAGGATCACGGGAGTGATCACCGTTCTTGCAAACAGATCGCCCAGCAGAAGCAGCGTCGCACCGCCTAAGATAGAGCCGGGAATCAAGTACACATGGTTATTGCCAACTACCATTCTGACAATATGGGGCGCTACCAAACCGATAAAACTGATCAGACCCACATTGGAAACCACTACAGAGCTACATAAACAGCACAGTACCATGCCCACAAGGGTCAGCCGCTTTACATGGATACCCAGGCTGATGGCGGTTCCCACACCGCTTAAGAGGGCATTGTAATCCCACCGGTGGGCAAAACAATAGACACACAGAATTGCCACAATTACGGCCATACCACCCAAATCTTCCCATCCGGTACTGCCCAAATCACCAAAGGTCCAGAAGACTAAGGTGGAAAGCTGCACTTCATCGGCAAAGTATTGGATGAGGGTGGTTGCGCCGGTGAACATAGAACTGATGGCCACACCCGCCAGCACGATGCCTTCCGGAGATACCTGCCGGAATTTGGATAAGCCCAAAATTACAAGTGCCACCGCAATGGAACCGAGAAAAGCACACAGAGGAATGCTGAAACGGTCAGTTGCCCCCATCCCCAGCACCACAATAGCGAATGCCGCGCCAAAAGTCGCGCCCTGAGATACACCCAAAGTGGAAGACGATGCCAAGGGATTGCGCAGCACCGCCTGCAAAATACAGCCTGCAAGGCCCAAGCCGCCACCGGCTAGGATTGCTGTGAGGATACGGGGCAGGCGGTTGTTTTGCACCACAATGTTGATCTTACGATCAGCAGACATTCCAACGATGCCTTTAATCAGTTCCCCAATGGGTGTTTCATAAGAACCGGCCCGAAGGCTAAACAATACTGTCAGCAGCAGAACACCGCTGAGGGTCACAAGAAAGCTGATGCTTTTGACTTGATTCTTACGATACAGTTCGTCTATATTATTCTTCTCCAATTTTGATGGGACGGAATTCATAGCCGGCCTCCTTCAGGTCTTCATAGGGATTGGCTCCCAGCAGCATTTCAAAAATCTCTCCAGCCTTTGCCACCGGATCTACATCCTTGAACTGCTCCGGATACATGACGCAGGCTGCATAGTAAGCATCTGCCAGCGCCGTTTCCAGGTTGGATGCAGAGGAACGGAAGGAAATTTGAGAGTAGACCTTACCCTCCTGCACGGCAGTAAGAGCGTTGTAGTAAGCGGGATTTTTTGCGTAGTCTTCTTTGATAAGGCTCATGCCGTTGAAGTCCAGGAAAATAATGTCCGGATCCCAACTTAGCACCTGCTCCAGGTCAATATTGAAGGCACCGTTCTGACCGGTGGTATCTGCCAGATTCTTTGCGCCAATCAGCTGGAACGGACCATAGCCTGCTTCTGTGCCTTCAAATCCGTGATGACCCTTGAAGGATACACCGCCTACATACACGGAGGGCTTGCTGCTATCCGGAATATCCTTCGTGCGATTATCCAAATCCTTTTGAATGCCTTTTAAGTAATTGGTCAGTTCCGTTGCGCGGGTCTGCATACCATAGAGTTCACCCAAGAGACGGATCGTATCGTATGCATTTTGATCCAATGTCGTATCGCTGCCTGGGACAACTACAACGGGCGTGCCGGTCTTGGATTGTAGATCATCTGCTTCCACAGAAGCGGACTTGCTCATTACGATCACATCTGGGGCTAGATTGATGATCTCTTCGGTATAGGGCTGTCCGTTGGTGCCGATCACAGGAAGATCTTTGAATTTATCAAAATTCACATAGTTATAAAGCCGAGTCATGCCGGGTTTTACTTCATAGTCTTCCACGCCAACCACCAGGTCTTGCGCGCCTACATAACAGGTATACCGTAGAGCGCCAACACCCACGCAGACGATGGATTCCACTTTTTCCGGCACTTCCACCTGACGGCCTGCGCTATCTGTAATGGTTCGCGTGTTTTTCTTGTTGCTTCCAACAGTACCGCAACCTGCCAATAAGCCGACACAAATAGCCACCGTCAACACCAAAGTAATGATTTTCTTCATGCTTACGCCTCCAATGCTTGTTATGGTAGCATTATAAAACACATCAAGGGCTGCCACAAGCCGGGTGGGGGGATACTTTTTGATAAAACAAGAAATATCCCATGCGCTTCGTTCCCTGCCAGAGTATGTGGTCGCTGCAACAAAAAACACCTGTCCTATGGCAGAATCTGCCGCGGACAGGTGTTCTCTGTATTTACTGCAAGTTTGGCTCTCCGGTTTCGTTGGTAAACCGTTGGTAAATATAATTTTGGAAAGCGAATTTCCTTAGAGGCACAAGGGTTTTTAAGAATTCGCCGGAATCCTGCCATGGCAGAC
>JAZRCU010000248.1:0-2956 GCA_045659965.1 Faecousia sp. | reverse complement strand
GGACCTGATCACCACCGCTCCCAACGTTGTCTACCGGATCACCAAAAATGACGGTCAGGTGCTGATGGTGGATAACCCTCTGGATTACCCCGACCCCATGGAGATCCAGCTGGCAGAAGAGCCCTTTGTGAAGATCAGCCTGATCGCGCCTCAGGAATACGTAGGCAACATCATGGACCTTGCCACCTCCCGTCGAGGCGAGTTTAAGGACATGGTATATTTGGATGCAAATCGGGTAGAACTGCATTATGAAATGCCGCTAAACGAAATCATTTACGATTTCTTTGACGCCTTAAAATCCCGGACCCGTGGCTACGGCAGTCTGGACTATGAACTCATCGGCTACCGCCCCAGCCGCCTTGTGAAGCTGGACATTCTGCTAAACGGCGATGTGGTGGATGCCCTCAGCTTCATCCTCTTTGCAGACAACGCCTATCCCAGAGCCAGAAAGATCTGTGAGAAGCTGAAAGACAATATCCCCCGTGCCCAGTTTGAGATCCCGGTGCAGGCTGCCATTGGCGGCAAGGTCATCGCCCGGGAGACCATCAAGGCTTTGCGCAAGGACGTGCTGGCCAAGTGCTACGGCGGCGATATCACCCGAAAGAAGAAGCTGCTGGAGAAGCAGAAAGAGGGTAAGAAGCGGATGCGTACCTTCGGTACTGTGTCTGTTCCCTCCGAGGCCTTTATGGCTGTATTAAAGCTGGACGAGGATTGAGAAACAACTATGCCTTTTTTTACAAAGCAAAATAAAACCCCTCTGGGCATCTATGTCCATGTGCCCTTTTGCCGCAGCAAATGCCAGTACTGCGACTTTTACTCTGTGACAAGTAAAGATCACCACATTCTCGATGGCTATCTGGATGCGGTGTGCCAGCATATCAAAGAGGCTGGCCAGCTTGCCCCGGGGTATGTGGTGGACACTGTGTATTTTGGCGGCGGCACTCCCAGCTTTCTGGGTGCGGAGGGTCTAGCCAGAATTTTATCGGTGATCCGCAAAAGCTTCCATGTATCCTCCCAGGCAGAGATCACCTTCGAAGCCAACCCCGACTCTGTGTCTGACAAGCTTTTAAAGCGGCTTTACAGCGAGGGCTTTAACCGGGTGAGTCTGGGCATCCAATGCGACGATGATGAAATTCTGAAAAAGCTGGGCAGACCCCATTCTTATGCCCAGGCGGTGCAAGCGGTGCAGCGGATCAGAAAAGCCGGCTTCCGGAATTTATCTCTGGATCTGATGTACGGCCTGCCGGGACAGAGCTTGGAGGATTGGGAAGCTACCTTGCACAACGTCCTTTCCCTTGCCCCGGAGCATATCAGCTGCTACGGGCTAAAGGTGGAAGAGGGCACGCCTTTGTATGAATATCAGAATTACTGCAACTTGGCAGATGACGATACCCAAGCGGATATGTATCTGTCCGCAGTGGAGATTTTGCGCCAGTATGGCTACCGGCAGTATGAGATCTCCAATTTCTGCAAAAAAGGAAATGTGTCCCGGCACAACCTGAAATACTGGACCGGAGGCGAATATCTGGGCTTTGGTCCGGATGCCAGCTCTGACTATGCCGGCCAGCGGTTTTCTGCGGTACGGGATTTAGATACCTATATCCAAGGCATCTTTGAGGGCGAGCCGGTGCTCCGGGAAGTTCAGCAGATCCCCAAACGGGAGCGTGCCGGGGAATATCTCATGCTGCGGCTGCGGCTTTCTTCCGGCCTTGACCCAAAAGCCTACGAAAGAAAGTATATGCTGCCCTTTGCCCCCTTGGAAAAGAAGCTGCAGCAATTTAAGCAGCAAGGTCTGGCCCAAAAGACCTTCGATGGACGCTGGCATTTGACACCTCAGGGTTTCCTGCTGTCAAACACCATCATTTCCCAACTGCAGCTGATCCAAGAGAAAACTAGCCCTATCACAAAATGGTAACCAAGCCTCGTACTGCCTGTATTTTACGGGCAGTACTTTTTTTGCAAAAAACAAAATCATATTTGCAAAGCAAGAGAGAAAAAGCAGACCGTTTTCGGATACACTTTTGTGCTTATCCTTAGCATTAATCTTAACATTGGTCTTAATCTTTATCTTGCTTACTTGTCCTTGCTTGCGCATTCGTTTCATAAGACCCTCTTTTTCTCTACAGGGTCAATCACTTTTTCCGCTTACGCCTATATAAAATTTTTCTTTTTGCCCCAGGAATTTTCGCCACCAGATGTACGCTTCTTTGTGCGCGCACCCGTATTATAGCACAATTTACTGTAAAATTCAATAGTGAATGTCCAATATTTTGTAATCTAGGCAATGTTCACAAAAATGACTATTATTTTACTATTAAGTATGTTATAATGTTAGCAATTATGGGCTGAGAGGGATCGAACCAAAATAGGTTTTCAGACGCCTGCATTCCCCAATGCATCAGAAAATCCCTCGATAATACACAAAGTATTGTCTTCGTGATTTTCTTCGCCTTGGAAAATGCAGACGGCTGAAAACTGTAAGGCACCTCTCAGCGAGTTATTTTTGGTTGATTTTTGGCGCAGATGCCGCCGCCTTGCTGACGCAAGGCAAGAAAGATAAGACAAAAAGCGGCAAAAAGGACCGCTGAGAGGCTGTTTCGATTCGATCCCTCTCAGCCTAACCAAACCACAAAGGAGAGCATTTTCATGGGTTTGTTTTCTAAATTATTCGGCACTCGCTCTGAGCGGGAGATCAAAAAAATTATGCCTCTGGTGGACAAGATCTTGTCCTTAGGGGAAACATACAAAGCCTTATCCCAAGAGGCGCTGCAGGCAAAAACTGGGGAATTTAAAGACCGTCTTGCCCAGGGCGAGACCCTGGACGATCTTCTGCCTGAGGCTTTCGCTGCTATCCGGGAAGCTGCTTGGCGTGTGCTGGGTATGCGCCCCTACCCCGTTCAGCTGGTCGGCGGTATCGTGCTACATCAGGGTCGCATTGCGGAAATGAAAACCGGCG
>JAZRCU010000247.1:0-1707 GCA_045659965.1 Faecousia sp. | reverse complement strand
TGCGCTGTCCTCCCCCTTCATGATCGGCTCTATGATCGCCGTTCCCTTTATGTGTAAGAAGCTGGGTCTGGAGAAGCTGATCCGCTACAGCCTGCTGATCGGCGGTGCTATCTGCGCTGTTCTGTTCGGCATGCACCTTGTGATGCCTGTGCCGCCTCTGGTACACGGTGTGATTTTGGGTATCGGCTCCGGTATGGCTATGGTTTCTATCCAGATGCAGTGGGGTCTGGTGGGCGAAGCCATCGACTACAATGAGTTTATCACCGGCAAGCGCACCGAAGGCTCTATCTACGGCACCTTCAATCTGGCTCGTCGTATTGGTCAGACTGTGGGTCTGGGCTTTAGCTTCTTTGCGCTGGACTGGATCGGCTACAACCCCGAGCTGGCTTCTCAGGCTGCAGGCACCATCTTCGGCTTCAAGGCTCTGTGCGTGCTGACCCCTGCCGTATTCATCTTAGGCTCTTGGGCTGCCTTCAAGTTCGTCTGGAACATCACCCCCGATGTCCGCGAAAAGATGAACGCTGCTAAGGCTGCGCTGAAGCAGGAAAACTAATCTAACCGCATGTCTGCGGCACAACCAGCCGTTGTGCCGCAGATTTTTTTAAGGAGTATTCTTATGGATTATATTGTACAAACCCCCTGTGGCCCTATTCAGGGCGCAGCAGGCAAGCACCCCGGTACAGCCGCTTACAAAGGCATCCGCTACGCCACCGCTGGCCGTTGGGAATATCCCCAGCAGGTCACCGGTTGGGAGGGAACTTACCAAGCCAACGCCTATGGTGCTTGCTCCTATCAGCCCCGTTCTTTCTACAACGAAGAAGAGAACCTGAAAAAGTACTTCTACTACAACGAGTTTCGCAAGGGCGAACACTATGACTACAGCGAGGACTGCCTGTTTTTAAACATCTTTACCCCCGAGGATGCCAAGGAAGGAGATCAGCTTCCTGTTCTTGTGTATATCCACGGCGGCGGCTTCACCGGCGGTCGCGGTCACGAAAAACATTTTGATGAGCCTGTATGGCCCACCAAAGGCGTGATCGGTGTCACCTTGAACTACCGCTTAGGACCTATGGGCTTTGTATGTCTGCCCCAGCTGAAAGAAGAAGCCGGCTTTACCGGCAACTATGGCCTCTATGACCAGATGACTGCCATTTCTTGGGTGCGCGATAACATCGCCTCCTTTGGCGGTGATGCGAAGAATATCACCATTATGGGTCAAAGCGCCGGTGCTGCCAGCGTGCAGCTGCATAGCGCCAGCCCCTTGACAAAGGGACTTTTCAGCAAGGCGGTTATGTCCAGCGGCTGCGGACTGGGCGGTATGCTCAGCAGCAATGAGGAAAAGTCCAGCGCCTTCTGGAGTGAAGTAATGGCACGCTGCAACTGTCAGACTCTGGAACAATTCCGGGCGCTGCCTGTGGAAAAATTATTTGAAGCCTGGCAACTTGCCAAAAAAGAAATCAAAGGCGGCGGCGCTGCCACATTCCCCATAAAAGACGGCAGATTTGCCGTGGAAGGCGCAGCCGTCCACGACCTTCCGTATATGGCCGGCTCTACCAGCGAGGATATGGCACCTCCTATCTTGCAGAGCATGACCCGCAAGTGGATCGCCAACCGGGAAAAAGCAAGCTACACTTGGTACTTTAACCGTCAGCTGCCCGGTGATGACAACGGCGCATGGCACTCTGCTGACCTGTGGTACTGGTTTGG
>JAZRCU010000246.1:0-3303 GCA_045659965.1 Faecousia sp. | reverse complement strand
ATACCAAAAGGGCGCAGAGCATATCCAAAAGAAATAGCCCCCCATGGGGCTTAAAATAGGAAAGAAAGATTCTGAGCACAGAATGCTTGCGATAATATTCTGAATTCTTCATACTTCACCCGGTTTCTTGATATTGTTTGTACCCCACCATTATAAAAGCGAAGGATGGAAAATGCAAGCCTTGCAGCATTTTGTGTAAAATTTGCCCATCTACGCGTAGGGAACGGCTTATGTGCCGTTCCGGTGGGAGTGGTTGCGTTTATAGGGAGATTTTCGGCGAATTCGTAACCTTTTGCGGGTGAGAGCGTTCTTGGCTCCCCCTTTGGGGGAGCTGGCAGCGAAGCTGACTGAGAGGGTAACCCTCCCACCTCAACCGGAGACACTCAAAAGATGCAAGCCAGTCACCCTCTCCGCCGCCTTTGGCGGCACCTCTCCCAAAGGGAGAGGCAAGTGGCTGCTGCTTTTATATCAATTCGCAAAATTTCAGGGACGGATGTGGCATCCGTCCCTTGTTTTATTGTGTTTACTCCCGGTATAGCTCGTCGGATGGGAACAATTCCTCCGTCATTGCTTCCATATCCAGACCCGCCAGGGCATTTTTCGCCCTCATATAGGGAATCGACCATGCAAAGATAGAAGCATCCTCCCTCGTGTAATCCCGGTGAATTCGGTACAGGAACCATCGGGTGTCCTGATAAAGGGGGCCGGTGTCCTCTTGCTCTTCCAGGATATCCAGAAGGCGCACCATCTGGGGTACGGCGGCAAGGCCAAGATCCTCCATGGCCTCCACATCCACCGTTTCCAAGCTACCGGACACATAGCGATCCACATTATACTTTGCGATATAGCCATCCGTATTGGGCAGAGTCAGCCCGGCGAACATGATTGCAAACACCACAATGGCGGCAGCCACCACCGGGAGTTTCTCCGCAAACTGCCGGACAATGATCAGCAGGAAGATCACCGCGATTAGCCCCATGAACCACGCCGCATACACCCGCTTGGGGGTGAGGCCATAGGAATTAATGTACATCACAAGCTTTGCAATGGCAGTGGCAATCAGCACCAGGGTAAACAGGGACAGGGTAATGGCAATCGCCTTGAACAAGGCTCTTGTGCCCCGGCTGCCCCGGCGCATAAAGACGATCACCGCCGCCAATACCAGAAGATTGATGACGGATACGGTGCAAAGCTGGAAAAAGCCTTCTCTGGCATATTCCGCATAGCTAAAGTCCTGGGGCAGAACCCCGGTGAAGCCAGACACATAGTAAGACCACTGGGAGAGGAAGAACACCACATACAGGAAAATCAGGGGAATCACCGCTGTCATCACTGTGATAGCTGGGACGAATTTCATCTGCACTGCGGTGGTCTGGCAACTCGCCACGGTCATAACTCTCCGGCATTTTCCGTCAGCAGAGGAAATGTACAGCCCGAACAGGTACATGCCTACCGGGATGCCAAAGAGGAAGCTGAACAGATGGGAAAGGATATCAAAGCCATCCAGATTCAGAATTTTCTGCAGCAAGTCAGCAAAGCCCTTGTCATAGGACAGCAGAAGTGCCACCACAAAGGTGGGTACCACCGCAAGGGCCATACCCACAAACACCTTGCCGATGAGCTTTCCGCTGCGCTTTCCCTTGCCTGTGAACATGGCCTTGAACACATGGGAGAGGGAGTAAAAGGGCAGCACAAGCAGCGCTTTCAGAAAATCGATGGCGACGAAGTTGGAAAAGCCTTTTTGCAGGCTGTTGCCCGTAGCGGCGTACACATAGTAGCAGAATACTGCAATGGCATAGGTATAGGCCAGGAAGCGCAGAAAGCCATTGGCCGCGAGAATCAGGGAAGCAGCAATCGCCACCGCCGAAAGGGCAGAGAGTACCGCACCCCACCCCGGTTTATCCCCCCGGCACAGCAGCACCATCGTGGCGCTAATGAAGAGAAGCAATATCACCAAAAAGCCACCCAGAGGATTGACCCATACAGGAAACGCCCTGCAGAACCAATAGCCCGCCAGCATACAAAGCCACGCAAACACACACTCCGCAGCACTGTAGTCCCTCGCAGGCTTTCCCACTGGCGCAGCCTGCCACTGATTTTCGGGATGCATTCTTTCGTCCATTGTGAGAACCTCCTTTTATCGGATATATTTCCAACCGCAAATTTCCAGAATATACTCATCCAAAGATGCAATATAATCACGCTCAGGGTCATCGGTCGCCAGATATACGATCTCTTGGGTCTCATCATTGGTGCCAACAAACATCAACTGATCGGGATATCTGATTTCATCCTTATACTCCACCTCCACGCAGAGGGTTCGGAAGGTATAGCCGTCAATTTCAGCAGTGGGTTCGCAGAGCTGCGCAGTAGAATAGTGGCGAAAGGGTTCTTCCTGGAAAACATAGCATTCTTCCAGCCGGGCTTTTTCTTCCATATAATCCGCTTCGCTGTACTGACAGATCAGGGTCTCTGCTTCCCAAAAAAAGAGACTGGAAAAATCATATCTGTAGTATTCTGTTTGCTCCGGCATACCCAGTTTTTCCGGATCCGGCATGATTTCAACAAGTCTTTCTTGTTCTTCATAGGCTTCCATTGCTACGGCATTTTTGTAATGGTCAAGGTCTTCTAATGTACCAAATAAAAGTGTCCAGAAATCCAAAGTGACAAAGCAGGTAAAAAGAAGAATGCTCAATACAATCTTACCCCAAAGCTTCATCCTCGAAGTAATCAGAAAGAAAAACCCAGCAATTGTACCGAAGGGTAAAAGAAAGTATCCAATCATAAATGCAGGGGTTATCAATATTCCGTTGACGGTTTCTCGCAAACCCAAGGCAACCGCTCCAAGGGGAACAAGGCTTAATAGCACAATGGAAATCCAAACAGAATGTTTACTTGAAATCTTCAGCATTCTTAAACCCCTTCCCAGTTTTCTTCCTCCACCATACCCCGGATTTTTACAATCGTCAATATGTTTTTATCGTTATTCAATAAATGTTTACAATTTCATCCATGCATCTTCCTGCGAATGTAGAGAGATGGTTGCGTTTTCACCGAAGATTCCGGCGAATTCGTAACCTTTACGCGGGCGATCGCAGATCGCCCCTACGGTGAGACCTGACATTTTTGCGCCCCATTTACCTGTTTGATCGTAGGGGCGACCATTGTGTCAAGTGTAACATGGTCCACACCAGTGCAAGGACATGGTCCACAACTTACAGTCTTGCAATGGCTCGGTGCATCAATTGTCCATTCCCTGCATCAAACTCTGCAATTTTGAAGTTTCGATAGCAGGCGATGAAT
>JAZRCU010000245.1:0-1539 GCA_045659965.1 Faecousia sp. | reverse complement strand
ACCATGCTTAGGCAAGCTTTACTTGCCAGGCGAGGTCTTTATTCGTTGTGTCGAGGCTTGCCTTCACAGGTTATATAGGTGGTTTTTCTGAGCTCAAAAGGGGCTTTTTTGATACATCATCATTAAAACCCATTGACAAATATCTATGTGTTGCATATAATGACATATAGATAAATGTCTATTGGAGGTTGCAGATGGACGAGAAAAGAACAGCCATGATTTTCAAAGCATTCTGCGATGAAAACCGCATACGCATAGTGAGACTTCTGAGAACAGGTGAAAAATGTGCGTGTGAACTGCTCGAAGAAATCAATGTAACACAGCCAACTCTGTCTCATCACATGAAAATTCTGTGTGATTCCGGCATTGTGACTGGCCGCAAAGAAGGCAAGTGGATGTACTACACCATTTCGGCAGAGGGAGCAAAAGTTGCTGCAGATTGCTTAAAGGAACTGACTTCCCTTGAGTGTGGATCCGAGTCCAAGTCGTGCTGCGAGAAGTAAAAAAGTCACACGCTTCCTGGCACGGCTATTTTTACCCTTTATATATAGAAATATTTCAATGTAACGATATGAAAGGAGTGTTATATATGGAACTATTGAAAAACGCATGGGATTTCTTTCAGTCAGAAATCCTGGGTATGAACTGGCTTAATCAGTTGATTGGAAGGATTTTGAGCAACTGTGGTCTTAATACTGCAGACCGCATTGGTGGAAGTATCCAATTCTTTATTTATGACACCATCAAGATTATGCTGCTGCTTGGTGTTCTGATTCTGATTATTTCATATATTCAGAGTTACTTTCCGCCAGAGAGAACAAAGAAGATACTCGGAAGATTTCATGGGATAGGAGCAAATGCTGCAGCTGCTTTACTGGGAACGGTAACACCGTTCTGTTCCTGCTCTTCCATTCCACTGTTTATTGGATTTACCAGTGCGGGATTGCCACTGGGGGTAACATTCTCATTTCTCATTTCCTCCCCGATGGTTGACCTTGGCAGCCTGGTTCTGCTAATGAGCATCTTTGGTTGGAAAGTAGCAGTTGTTTATGTGGTTCTTGGATTGATGATAGCGGTGATTGGCGGAACGATGATTGAAAAGCTGCGCCTTGAAAATCAAGTTGAGGATTATATTCGGTATGGACATTCACTCGATATTCCGCAGGAGGAACTGCAATTCAGGGATCGTATGAAATATGCCTGGGAACAGGTTGTTTCTACGGCAAAGAATGTTGCGCCATATGTGCTTATTGGCGTTGGTATTGGCGCAGTCATTCACAACTGGATTCCCGAGGACCTCATCGTAAGTGTGCTGGGAGACAGGAATCCGTTTGGTGTTATTCTCGCTGCAATTGCCGGTGTTCCGATGTATGCGGATATCTTCGGCACCATTCCGATTGCAGAAGCGCTGCTGGCAAAAGGTGCTTTGCTGGGTGTCGTGCTGGCCTTTATGATGGGCGTCACTACATTGTCTTTGCCATCAATGATTATGCTTCGTAAAGCAGTAAAACCAAAACTGCTGTGGATTTTCATTTCGAT
>JAZRCU010000244.1:0-2164 GCA_045659965.1 Faecousia sp. | reverse complement strand
GTGGTAATAGAAACTGCAAGTCTCAACGAGACCGAGCTTGCGGAGTATGCAAGGAAGAAGGGGCTCTATGTCGAACAGATCCAGGCCTGGAAAGATGCCTGTATGAACGCAAACGGAGGGATCGCCAAAGAAGCAGCGCGGCTCAACCGTGAGCTTAAAGAATCAGTAAAGGAGCGGAAGTAACTCGAGAGTGAATTACAGCGGAAGGACAAAGCACTGGCTGAAGCAGCTGCCCTGTTAGTACTGTCAAAAAAAGCAAATGCGATCTGGGGGGATCCAGAGGAAGGTCAATAAGCGCCGCAGATCGCAATGAAGCAGTACAGCTTATTGACGAGGCAGTAGAACACGGAGCACGGCTCAACAATGCCTGTGAACGCATAGGGATTACGGAGCGGACGTACTACAGATGGAAAAGGCTGAACAAGGAATATCAGACTTATGAAGACCGCAGAGCCTATGCAGACCACAGCAATCCAGCAAACAAGCTTACACCGGAAGAGCGACAGACGGTTCTTGATACGGTCAATGAAGAGCGTTTTGCCAGCATGCCTCCCAGTGAGATAGTTCCGACACTTGCAGATGAAGGGACATACATAGCATCCGAATCCACAATGTACCGAATCCTCAGGGAAGAGGAAATGCAGAATCATCGTGGGCGCAGCCAGCAACCAGGAAAGCATGAGAAACCAACATCTTATTCTGCAACAGCACCGAATCAGGTATGGACTTGGGATATAACCTACTTGAACGGACCGGCAAAGGGATTGTTTTTCTTCCTATACCTCATTCTTGATCTGTACAGCCGGGATATTGTTGGCTGGGAAGTTTGGGAAGAAGAATCAGCGGAGCACGCGAGCGAACTGATCCAGCGGACATGCCTGGCACAAGGACGGCTGTCAACGATGCCACTGGTGCTGCACAGCGACAACGGCTCACCCATGAAAGGAGCCACAATGCTGGAGACACTATATGCGCTGGGAATCACTCCTTCCAACAGCCGGCCCCGGGTAAGCAATGATAATCCCTATTCCGAGGCGATCTTTAAGACGCTGAAGTATCGGCCAAACTACCAGCCCAAAGGCTTTGCCACACTGGAAGAAGCGCGGGCATGGTGCCAGACATTTGTAAACTGGTACAGATTCGAGCATCACCACAGCGGGATCAAATTCCTGCTCCCATCTGCACGGCACGCCGGAAAAAGTGAAGAGCTTCTCGAGAAGCGGCATGCTGTATATGAAGAAGCGAAAGCGGCTCATCCGGAACGGTGGAATGGAAGAGAAACAAGGGACTGGAGCAACATCACGGAGGTTTTCCTCAACCCGGATCGTGAATACCACAAGACCGATGTGCAGCTGCACCCTGAAGGAACTTCGGAAAAGGCATCGTAACGGAGGGGTTAACGGAGGAACTATCCGTAACACATTCCCTGACTACAAAAGGACGATGGCGTGTATACGACAGCGTCCATGCCAGGAGGGCTCGAATGAATTCCAGACCAAAGACTATTCAGATAGATTATGACCTGTTTCTGCGCATGGTTTCCTATATTTCATTCCATTTTGACCCGTACGATGGATCCATTCGGGAAATCATTGAGGGCATGCGTCAGAAGCTGCTTGCCATGGAACGTCGAGACTATTACACCATCCAAAGAATGGGAGATACAGCACCTGATCTCAAAGAGTCCATGAGCGAATACCAGTCCTTGCTCAGCCTGCTTGACACGCTGCGTTGGTAGGTCATCCAAGTTTCACATATGGATCAGGGCGCGCATGCTTCAGCATGCTCCATATGCAGGCTCAAAAAAAGAAAGGGGCACGCATATGAAGTATAACGACGAACTGACGGAACGCGACATGTACATGTACCGCAGAGGGGAAATGCGCGAGTACGTAAGAAACCACGGCATTCTTCCCGCTGAGATACATCACCAACTGTACCAATGGGTAGATTCAGGACATGATGTCCATGATAATCCCTGGGGAATCAGATCCTCAAAAACTGGTTTATCTTGTGACTATCTGGAAGCCTTGGCCATCTTGGAGTCCAGAAAAGCCTGGATAGCAAAAATGAAGGCCTGCCAGGAGTAAAAAAATTTCGGATTTCACTGACAACTACCTTGACAATTAGCGAAACCGGCTGAGCGGGTGGTGAAACGATCGGT
>JAZRCU010000243.1:0-3090 GCA_045659965.1 Faecousia sp. | reverse complement strand
TTTTCTTGGAAGATATAAAAATACCGACCCAGAGATACTGAGTCGGTAGGAATTTAGGATTTACGAATGAATTTTTCTGCGCACTTGGGGCAGGTGATACAGATCTTGCCCTTTCCCTTAGGAACCCGCACCGGCTGGCGGCACCGGGGGCAGTCGAAATGCTTATGCTCCCGATCTTTCATCCGCTCTAAAAGCCGCAGATATTTCCGGTTTTCCTGATAACGCTTGTAGGTGTTCCGGGAGAGCATCCGGAAAATAGACCACAGGATCAGTCCGTAGGACGCTAGGATCAGCACCATCTGCACAATCGCCCAAGGCAGCAGCAGACTTACAATATAGCAGCCAAAACCAGCCCATACCATAGCCCGGCCCAACTTATCGCTGCCGTAGCGGCCTTGCATAAACCGGGAAAAACCCAGCCGTAATTTATAAAGAAAGCTTTGCAGCCAGCTTTTGAATTTTTCCATGAAAGTATCACCTGCAACCATAAGATATTTTTATTATAAGGCAATTTACTTAGATTGCAACCGGAAATGGGAAAATTTACGGTTTGTTCACAGGACTTGTGCCTTAGAAAGAAAACTACCACAATATCCTGTGTGGTGTCAAAAAGCGGCTGCTTTTTTCTACAAAAACTTTTCTTTCTGCCTGTTGAGAAAGGGAAAAACCTGTGTTATAATGTCCAAAATGTTATCTTTAAGGAGCTTGTATGAACACCGCAGATCTGCACATTGAACAAAATCAGCTGCATCGACTGCTGTCGGCAGCGAACCCTGACAGCGCTCTGCTGTATTTATATCTGCATAGCGGCAACGATCCGCAGGCCGCTTGCAGCCAATTACATATGAGCCAGTCCAGAGTGTCCTGTGCCATGGCGGTGCTGCGGCAGTTAGGTCTGAGGCAGGAGCAGGAGAGTAAAACCTTTGTGCCCGGTGAGCGTCCGGCTTATTCTGAGCAGGATGTGCTGCGGGCCATGGATGCAGACCGGGATTTTCAGGATCTGTACGGAGAGATCCAGCGGTTGCTGGGCAGAACCTTGAACACAGAGGAAATGAAGATCATTCTGGGCTTTGTCCGGTATTTGGGTCTGCCTGTGGATGTGGTGTGCGTGCTGGTGGGCTACTGCAAGGAGCGTGCAAGACAAAAGGGAAGTCTGCGCAACCCCTCTTTGCGCACCATTGAAAAGGAAGCTTACCGCTGGGCAGAGCTGAGCATTGACACCATGGAGGAGGCAGCCGCCTTTATCCAGACCCAGAATTTACGCAATTCCCGACTGGGTAAGCTGAAAGAGCTTTTGCAGATCAGAGGCCGCAGCTTTACTCCCAGCGAAGAAAAATATGCCCTTGCTTGGCTGGATATGGGCTTTGAGCTTGACACCATCGCCTTGGCCTATGACAGAACGTGCCTGAACACCGGCGGGTTAAATTGGGCCTATATGCACAAGATCCTGACCCGCTGGCATCAGGCAAACTGCCTGACAGTGGAGCAGGTGAAGCAGGCCCAGCGGGCTTATCAGGGCAAGGATGTTCCCAAGGGGGCATCCGGCAAGCTGGGCGAGGCAGAATTGGCTGCCATCGAGAAAGTATTACGGGAGGGTTAACCCATTATGGCATATAGTCAGGAAGTGATCCGCAGAGCCAAGGCTAAGTTAGCCAGCGCCAAGGCGGACAAAGAATCCCAATACCGGCAGCGCTTGCAGCAGGCCTATGCCCAGCTGCCCCGTTTGAAGGAATTGGATATCCTGCTGCGTCGGTCTATGGTACAGGCAGCACAGGCCGTATTTACTACCGGGGGCGACCCGGTGGCGGCAATGGTAAAGGTGAAGCAGGAAAATCTGGCGCTGCAAAAAGAGCGGCAGGAGCTGATCGGCACCCAGCTGCCCAAAAACTTTTTGGAAGAAACCCCTGTGTGTGACCGCTGCGGCGGCAGCGGCTACTTAGGAAGCGCCATGTGCAGCTGCTTACATAGGCTTTGTCTGCAGGAGCAGTTATCGGAGCTGTCTGGGCTGACTCAGGGCTATGAGCGCTTTGATAATTTTCGGCTGGATTACTATCCGGAGCGTCCTGACCCCATTTATGGTGTCAGCCCCCGGGTGGTTATGGAAAAGAATTTTGCCAAGTGCCAGCGCTTTGCTGACGCTTTTCCCAATGGAGGGAATCTGCTGTTTGTAGGATCTACCGGCTTGGGCAAGACCTTCCTGTCCGGCTGCATTGCCAATGCGGTTGCCCAAAAGGGTGTGTCCATTGCTTATGAAAGTGCCCCCCGGCTCTTTGCCAAGCTGGAAAAAAGCCGCTTTACCCCTACAGAGGAAAACCGCATGGAGGCGGAGAAATTCCTAAATTGCGATCTTTTGATCATTGACGATCTGGGCACAGAAATGCCCGGCAGCTTTGTTACTGCTGCTCTTTACAGTCTGGTCAACGATCGGCTGCTGGATGGCAAGAACACCATTATCTCCACAAATCTTCTGATCTCGGAGATCGCAAAACGTTATAATCCCCAGATCGCTTCCCGGCTGGAGGGCAACTTCGATGTGCTGACCTTCTTGGGAGAAGATATCCGGGTACTGAAAAACAGAGGTAGCAAATGAAAATTGGCATTTTATTTGACTTAGACGGTACATTGGTAGATACCTTGCAGGATCTGACCGATTGCACCAATCATATTTTGAAACAGTACGGCTTTGCAGAGCGGTCTGCCGCCCAGATTCGCAGCTTTGTAGGCAATGGCGCCCGGGTGCTGATCCAGAAGGCGCTGCCGGAAGGCTCGGACGATGCGCTGGTAGATCAGGCCTTGGCAGATTACGAAGCATACTACAGAGAATTTTGCCGCACCCATGAGCCGGTGCTGTATCCCGGCATCCGCAAGGCTTTGGCCCAAGTGCAGGCGCAGTTTCCTGTGGCGGTAGTTTCCAACAAGCCCGATGCTGCCACTCAGGCCATCTGCGACCGCTGCTTTGATGGGGTATATGCCCGGGGTGTGCTGCCGGATTGTCCCAGAAAGCCTGCGCCGGATATGCTTCAGGCGGCTATGCAGGCCCTGCAGGTGGATACCTGCGTATACGTAGGTGACAGTGAGGTGGATATCCTG
>JAZRCU010000242.1:0-5087 GCA_045659965.1 Faecousia sp. | reverse complement strand
TTGTGAATTTAGTCCTGCTGCCAAAGCATCCACCGTGCCCTCACCACCGTCAGCAAGGGGTTTTACCAAGACTTCAGCGTCTTTATCTAGCCGACAAATCGCTTCTTTTACAGCCTGTCCTGCCTGCAAGGAAGATAAGCTTCCTTTAAAAGAATCTATTGCAACAACAACTCGCATAAAATCACCTGATATGTTAAATATGAAACAATGATCACCGTTCGCAGAAAATCTGGTAACCGGATTCGGAGTAAACAATATAGTCTGTATCCTCCGCCACCAAATGGTCCAGAAGCTCTACACCAACGCTTTCGAGAGCGCGTTTTATTTTCATAGTTTCTACATTATCCTCACCGGAAGGAATCGCAAATCCGGAAGGATGATTGTGGGCCAAAACCGCAAAAGAGGCATTACAGGCCAACGCCCGTTCGATCACAAGACGGGTGGATATCTGCACAGAATGGATATCCCCTGTTGCCACCTTATAACAGCCAATAATCTCCCGTTTTCCGTTCAAGCACAGCAAGTGCACTTCTTCGCAACGCTTATCCCGTAACAGCTGGAATAAGTAGTCGGCATAATCCTGTGTGCCCATAACGATTTTACTCTTCTTTGCCTTGGAAACTTCATACGCTCTGCAAACATCACGCACAAGAGTCAAAAACGCTGCACTACCCTTTCCCATGCCTTCCACCTTTTCGATCTCATAAAGGGGCGCATCAAACACCTTGTCCAATGTTCCAAAATGTTTCATTAAATTGTGGGCGATCTCATTGGTATCGCGACGAGGAATTGCGTAGAAAAGCAACAACTCCAAAATCTGATGGGGCTCAAAATTTTCAAGGCCATCCCGGATGTAGCGATCCTTGATCCTTTGTCTATGTCCATCATGAATCGACATAATTTCACCTCGAGTATATTTTCTCTTGCTATTTTATCAAAGATTTTGTAAAATGTGAATATAGAATTTGTCGAAATTCGTCGCGAATGTTTCTTGGCAAACAGAACAAACTAACGTAGGAGGTGTACCATGACAGAAACAGAGATCCTTTCCCTGTTCGAGCAGCTGACTAACCCGGCATTTCTGGTAAAAGATAACCAGATTATTTATGCGAACCACGCAGCACAGCAGCGCCAATTTAACATTGGGGAATGTATTACACCTTACCTGACAGACTATGCAGAAGAATATGAAAAGCTCCAATGTGGTGATCTGCACCTGCAGTTAAAGCAGAACGATACTGTATTTAGTGCCTGTGTCAGCAGCACCCAAGATGGTCACCTTTTTATTCTGGACTCTGAATATACCAGCACAGAACTTACTGCACTTGCCACCACAGCCCAGCAGCTTCGGGATCCTCTCAGCGATGCCATGGCCACCGCCAGCGCATTGCTCTGTGATGCAAACGAAGCACAGGAAGCCCAACTGCAAACCCTAACCAAAAGCTTATACCGCCTGCAAAGAACTGTCTTAAACATGGCTGATGCAGGCTCCTATGGACAAAAACGGCAAAAACGGGTTGCATTGATTGATATCAATCAGTTCCTACTGGAGCTAACCGATAAGGTTTCTACACTCGCTGAGGCTGCCGGCATCTGCATCACCTATAAGCAGATCCACGATATGATCTTCACCTATATAGATGAAGAAAAGCTGGAACGCGGCCTTTTAAATTTGATTAGTAACGCAATGAAGTTCTCACAGAAGGATGGACGCATTGAGATTTCTTTGACCCAATCCCAAAAGAAGCTGTATATCACCATACAGGATTTTGGTTGCGGTCTGTCCAAAGCAGCAAAGGGCCATCTGTTTCAGCGCTACTTGCGTCAGCCAGGCATTGAGGATGCCCGCAGCGGTTCCGGTCTTGGCTTAACCATTGCTCGAAATGCCGCTATCTCCCACGACGGCACGCTACTTGCCACAGAAAACCCCGAGGGTGGTGTAAGCTTTACCCTCTCTATTGCAAAAATCCCTCCCAAAGGCGGTGTGCTTCGCTCCCCTGTCATGTTCCCTGTGGATTATGCCGGTGGCCACGATCACGCCTTGTTGGAATTATCTGATGTTCTGCCCGCTTCCCTATATGAATAACAAGGAAGTCCCCAGTTTTCACTGGGCACTTCTTTTTTATAAATAGCGTTTTAAATACTGACCGGTATAACTACCTTCCACCTGAGCAACCGCTTCCGGTGTGCCTTGGGCCACCAAGTAGCCACCTTCGTCACCGCCCTCAGGACCAAGATCAATAATATGGTCGGCGGATTTGATAACATCCAAGTTATGCTCGATCACCAGCACAGTATTTCCTGCATCCACCAGCTGCTGCAGCACATCTATCAGCTTGTGTACATCCGCTGCATGCAAGCCTGTGGTAGGCTCGTCCAAAATATAAATCGTGCGTCCCGTGGAAATACGGGCAAGCTCAGTAGCCAGCTTCACACGCTGCGCCTCACCACCGGAAAGGGTGGTGCTGGACTGGCCTAGTTTAATATATCCCAGACCCACCTCTACAAGGGTTTGGATTTTCCTGCGGATCTTTGGCAGATTTTCAAAGAAATCTACCGCTTCTTCCGCTCTCATATCCAGCACCTGAGAAATGTTTTTGCCCTTATATTGCACCTCCAGAGTTTCCCGGTTATAACGCTGACCCCGGCAAACCTCGCAAGGCACATAGACATCTGCAAGGAAATGCATCTCGATCTTTACAAGGCCATCACCATTACAGGCTTCGCACCGTCCGCCCTTCACATTGAAGGAAAATCTACCCGGGCCGTAGCCGCGAATCTTCGCATCCGCTGTGGAGGCAAACAAATCGCGAATATCATTAAATACCCCCGTGTAGGTTGCAGGATTGGAGCGGGGTGTGCGCCCAATGGGACTCTGATCAATATCAATCACCTTATCCAGATGCTCCATGCCCTCTACACAGCGGCATGCACCGGGACGGGTGCGGGCATGATTCAATTTGCCCAGCAAGGTCTTATTTAACACCTCACCTACCAGACTGGATTTACCACTACCGGAAACACCTGTTACACAGGTAAGTGTGCCCAAAGGAATATCTACATCCAATTCCTTCAAATTGTTCTCTGTTGCTCCACGAATAGATAGTTTCTTTCCACTACCCTCTCTTCTTGCGGTCGGAACAGGGATCTTCTTTGCACCAGATAAATACTGACCGGTAATAGATCTGGGACAGTTCAAAATATCCTCCAAAGTACCGGAGGCCACAATTTCACCGCCATGGCTACCAGCACCCGGGCCCACATCTACGATATAGTCCGCAGCGTGCATGGTATCTTCATCATGTTCCACCACGATCAGGGTGTTGCCCAGATCGCGCAAGCGCTTTAAAGTAAGCAAAAGCTTATCGTTATCTCTTTGGTGCAGACCAATGGAAGGCTCATCCAAAATATAGAGCACACCCATCAAAGAAGAGCCAATTTGGGTTGCCAGCCGAATACGCTGACTCTCACCACCGGACAATGTGGATGCCGTCCGGGACAAGGTAAGATATTGCAAACCAACATCCATCAAAAACTGCAAACGGCTCTTGATCTCCCGGGTAATCTGCTGGGCCACCACGGCCATATTCCCTTCAAGGTGAAGATTATCCATAAACTCCATGGCTTGCCGAATATTCATGCGGCAAAAGTCCATGATACCAATACCGCCTACGGTAACAGCTCTTGCAATTTCAGAAAGTCTGTCACCATGACACCGGGGACAAGGCGCAGTAGACATGCACTCTTCCAGCTCTTTTCTGGCTGCATCAGACTGGGTCTCCCGATACCGGCGGCTGATATTATTTAATACGCCTTCAAAAGGCTGCTCCAGCACGCCCATACCGTTACCGCGATTGTATGACATCCGCAGTTTTTCATT
The DNA here is from genome assembly GCA_045659965.1 of Faecousia sp. GTDB lineage: Bacteria > Bacillota > Clostridia > Oscillospirales > Oscillospiraceae > Faecousia. The sequence goes on along the minus strand of JAZRCU010000242.1, from coordinate 1,207 downwards.
GCCTGTGCCATAATAAATAACCTGCAGAGCTTCATCAGACAATGACTCCACCGGGTCTGTTAGTGAGAAATGATATTTTTGCGCAAGGGCTTCAAAGTACATCCGGAAAATAGAGTCAGTGCGAGCATTATTCCAGCCGGAAGACTGAATGGCACCGCCAAAAATGGATTTCGTCTTGTCCGGGATCACCAGATCCGGGTCAGCAACCAGCTGAAAGCCCAAACCGGTACAATCCGGGCAAGCACCGGCAGGATTATTAAAGGAGAACATTCTGGGCTCTAATTCCGTCAAACTGATGCCGCAATCCTCGCAGGCATAATTTTGAGAAAATGTAATCTCTTCTTCGGTTTCCGGAAGCTGGATCACCACCAGACCGCCAGAATGTTGGCAGGCAGTTTCCACAGAGTCCGCCAAGCGGCGGCGCTGACCTTGACGAATCACCAAGCGATCAACTACCAACTCAATGGTATGCTTCTTATTTTTTTCGCAGCTGATCTGCTCATTTAGGTCGTACAGAATTCCATCTACACGCACTCTGGCAAAACCGGATTTTCTAGCATCCTCAAAAACTTTTACATGCTCACCCTTTTTGCCTCTGATAATGGGTGACAGAACGATAAACTTTGTTCCCTCTCCCAACTGTTCGATACGGTCAACGATTTGATCAATGGTCTGCCGCTGGATCTCCTTACCGCATTTCGGGCAATGAGGAATACCGACCCGCGCCCACAAAAGACGCAGATAATCATAGATCTCCGTGACAGTTCCTACTGTAGAACGGGGATTTTTTGAGGTTGTCTTTTGGTCAATGGAAATTGCCGGAGACAGACCATCAATGGCATCCACGTCCGGTTTATCCATTTGTCCTAAGAATTGCCGGGCATAAGAGCTCAGGCTCTCTACATACCGACGCTGGCCTTCTGCATAAATGGTGTCAAAAGCCAAGCTGGATTTGCCGGAACCGGATAAGCCTGTAAAAACCACCAACTGATCTCTGGGGATCGTCAGCTCCACGTTTTTCAGATTATTCTCCCGGGCACCCCGAATATGAATCTTATCGTTCATACCTATCTCCTGCCTAAAATAGTTTATTTTTTATTGTACCACGAATTGCAAAACTATACAAGTAAAACTTAGAACATAATTTCGTTTCACCCTATCAATTCTCCAATTTTCTGCAAAAGAAAAATTTATTGACGTATTGTTG
>JAZRCU010000241.1:0-3936 GCA_045659965.1 Faecousia sp. | reverse complement strand
CAGATATCTAAGTAAGTGCCGACAAATTTAATGCCAAAGGTCAGCAGGATGGCGAAAATATGAGGCTTAAAATATTTTGTCATATGTTGCATGGTCAATTCCCCTTTGTACCTGCAGCGATTTTACCATAATTTTATCACGCAGTTTCTTCTCTGTAAAGCATATCCGGGGGATTTTGGGGAAAGCTTGTAAAAAAGGAGGTCTAACATGCGAAAAGAAGAGGAAAAACCCATTGTGATCGAAGTGAAAGACCCTAAGCCTCCGGTGGTGCGCTCCGGCCATCTGGAAAACCGCCGACAGTACCATAGAAGTTGACAGTTGATAATTGACAGTTGACAGTTTTGGTGTCGCTTTGCCGACTTATTAAAATTATTTCCGCAGGAAATACCACAACTATCCACTTTTCACTTTTCACTGTCCACTATCAATAAAAACGCTCCGTACGCAATTTGCGTACGGAGCATTTGTCTTATTCATAAACTGCAGGGGTGTCTGTATCGCCAACGATGGCAACGTAAGTACGGCCAGCGGCCAGAGTGATGGGAGTGCCATCTTCTAAGGTGTAGGTGAAGTGATCGGTCAGGCCGTCTCTTGCCCACTTAATGGGAACGATCTGACCGTCAATGGCCAGCGTGCCCACACCTTCGGTTTCCGTCAGCTGGTAGTAAGAACGGCTATAACCGGTATCCCGGACATTCCACTGGTCGGTTGCCAGAGAAATCACATTCTTAAAGGTGGTGGCTTCCTTGGTCAGGCCATCAATGGTGGTGTCGCCATACTGATGCATGGTGTATAGGCCCGTGGCAGCATCATAGGTCATCTTGGTGGTCTTGCCGCCCCGGAAGGTGATGGTTACGGTTTCGGCAGTTTCACCGCCCAGTACCACAACATCGGCAAAGGCAATGCCAAAATCTACGCTAGTGCTGTTGTTGTAGCCCTTGTCTTCCATGGCCTGAGCCAGCTTTTCGCCCTTGGCAAAGAGGGTGTGCTCTGTGGCATAACCTTGGTATGTGCTGTGTTCATCTTTGTCACGGTAGAAATACTTGCCATTGAACTGCTCATTCACGTGCTCCCAGTCGGGAATCCGCTTGTCGGAGTCCTCATAGCCGCCATTGATGCCCCGGTCAGAACCGCCGCAGTGGACAATGGGCGCGCCATAGGAGGCAGCTACGTTATTGAAGAAGGTACGGGCGCTGCGGACAGGACCCACAGCTTCTGCCTGAGAAATATCAGAGAAGATGGCAAGGCAACGAGTGATGCCGCCTTCGGTCTCGATCTCATAAATAATAGACGCATCATTAATGCCGTATTGAGGCAAACAAGATTTTGTATTGCCAATTGCAACGGCCACCGGAGTACCGGTGTAGGGAGCATCCAGAACTTCACCGTTTAAGGGGTTGTGGTAAACAACCGGTGCGGTGGTTTCCGGAGTAGTGGTTTCTACAGTAGTTTCTGCAGTGGATTCTGCGGGAGTGCCGGTGGTTTCTGCCGGGGTGTTGTTACCGCAGGCGCACAGCACCAGACACAAAAGTACAAACAAAGCAATCAGGCGTTTCATGGAGAATCGTCCTTTCTGAAATAGGATGGCTTCATTATAACAAACTTTACATAACATTGCAACGAGAGATTGCGAAATTAGTCAGAAATTTGCGCCTTATCCAAAGATTTTCCAATGGAATAGAAAAACACGTTGTCCCGGGCCGGGGTCAGGCCGGTCAGCAGACCGCGGGTGGCATACACGGCATAGCTGCGCATCAAAATGGGACACAGACGGCCATCTTCCATAACAGTCTGGTGCAGGGTGTAGAAGTTACCGTGGTTTGCCAAAGCTTCGTTACAAAGGGTGTATATGCCGATGTCGGCAATCGAGCCGTAATTTAAAGCGCCGGAGCTGGAGAAGAAGGGACTCAGATCCATGTTGGCAGACAGCTTCGTCTGTCCCAGATAGAGATCGTAAATGCCCCGGTTTAAATAAAGCTCATAGGTAGAAGCGCCTACCTCTTCCATCTGCACATTCAGTCCTGCGGAGCGAAGCACCTCTGCGATCTTCCGGGCCACCCGGACACGTAGGCTATCTTCCTTATTGACCAGAAAAATAATGGGGTTTTCCGGCAGCGCGATCTGGCTGACGGCTTCTTTTAGCTTCACACCGCCATCATAGGCATAACGGGCAGCCAGAGTGGGGTTATAGTAAGGGGAAAGAGCCGATGCCGGAAGATTGGAGCTTCGGGCAAAGCCCCGGTAGTAATCTTCTACCAAGGTGTCCCGGTCTACGGCATAGACCAAGGCGCTGCGGACCTCGGGGTTAGAAAAGACGGCGCTGTTCATATTGCAGCACAGGTACAGGAAAATGTTATTTTCGCAGTCCCATAGCTCATAGTCGCAGCGATAGTCGGCATACCGGTCAGAGCCGGGGTCAGCGCAGACCAGATCCAAGTCAGAAAACTCAAATTCATCCCGGATCTGGGTGTTGGACTCTGCCCGTTTCAGACCGATCACCGGGGCGGTGATCACCAAGTCGGCTTTGCACCACCAATCGCTGCGGCGGCGCAGCCGGGCGGCATCTCCGGAAAGCTCCAGCGTGTAAGGGCCTGTGCCAATGGGATAATCCAGCTGGAGTTGTTCCTGCTTCAAAATGGGGATGTCCAGCAGGAGGAGGAAATTTTCATAATCGGTGTCCAAGGTCACCACCACAGCCCCGTCGTCTGCAAGGGAAATGCTGGTGACATGGGTGAAACGGCCGGAATAATAAGGACTTTCCTTGGCGGCCAGCAAGCTTTGTACTACGTCTTGGGAGGTCAGCACAGAGCCGTCAGAGAACACCGCTGCCTCCGGATAGAAGGTGTAGGTGCGCATATCCTGAGAGATCTGATAGCTTTTGCAGAGCATAGGCTCTACATTGTAGCTTCTGTCCACCACAAACAGGCTCTGGTACAGCAGACCGAACAGCGCCCGGTTGGTATAGTCGGTGCAGGTGTAGGGGTTCATGGACCGATCGGGGTAGTAAATCAGGTTTAGCTCCTGATCGGATTCTTCTTGTTCTTCTTGGGTAGGCTGAGTTTCGCCCTCTTCCCAACTAAGGCCATCTCCTGTGGGGGTGTAGTTGTCAAAGTTCTGGCTGCAGCCGAACAAACTTGCCACGGTTACGAGGCAGCAAAGCAAAGCGATTATTCTTTTCATGTTTCTGCCTCCTTACAGCAAATCAGCGCACCTTGCGAGCCCCGGGCGTTGCCTGTGACCCGGTGAGACCAGAAGCGATCTGGCTGGCATTTGGTGCAATCTGTGGAAATGTCAATGTGGGTGACGCCTGCGCTTTGCAGCGCCAAGGCATTGATTTGCTTCAAATCTAAGAAATATTTATCGCCTCTTTGGGTGATAAAGGGGTCAGCTGCGCTGCCGAAGGCTTCTTTGACGGCTTGGGGCACGTCCCAGTCGGTTTCAAAGCAGCACATACCGATGTTCGGGCCAATGGCGGCGCGGATATTTTTGGGGTCAGCGCCATAAAGGGTCTGCATTTTTTCTACAGTCCGGGCGGCAATCTTTTTTACTGTGCCCCGCCATCCGGCATGGACGGCCCCCACCGCCCCGGTGACCGGGTCGTGGAGCAAAATGGGGGTGCAATCGGCAGTAAAGACCACCAAGGTGGTGCCGGGGGTGTTGGTCACAAGGGCGTCACATTCCGGCAGTTCCTCTTTCAAAAGTCCTGCGCCCCAATGATTTTCGTCTACCGATAGCACAATGTCTGTATGGGTCTGGTGGCTGAGCACCAATCCCTTGGGGTCAGCGCCTAAAAAAGCGCAGACCCGGCGGTAGTTTTCCCGGACATTTTCTGGATCGTCATCCCGGTGGATGCCCAGATTTAGTGATGCCAAATGTCCTTGGCTTACACCCCCCAAGCGGGTGGTGAAGCAGTGGGGGGCGCAAATGCCTTGGGCA
>JAZRCU010000240.1:0-6923 GCA_045659965.1 Faecousia sp. | reverse complement strand
GCGATACAGAACAAAGCACAACGGAAATTCAATATCAGAATAAAGAGAATCCATCTGTTGCCGCTTTAGCTCCTGTTGCATAATTTCACGCAAATGCCACAAAGCTTCTGCGCATCCGGTGGCATCGGCATCATCTACAGTAATACCTAAGAATGTCGTAGCCAGTTTAGAAACCGGATAATCAGACTGAGAGGGATTGAGTAAATATGCCGCCAAGGCCGTATCAAAGGCAAAGTTGCCATGAGGCAATCCCATGACATCCAAGGTGTGAAGCGTTGATTTTAAATCGTGACAGATCACTTTTGCATCACTACAAAGCAAAGTATGCAAATACATTGCTTCCATAGGTGTCACAGCACAAACGCCATCACGCCATGCAATACCCACAGAGCCATCGGTTGCAACATATAAGCTAAACTGATCACACTGCTCAGGCAAGGAATTTTTCACCGGCAGCGCCTCAAACTCTCTGGCAACAACCGTATCCGCATCCTGCTCAGCCCCACGCAAGCCGTATTTATCAATAAGCTTCACAAATTCCAGCCGTGTAAACAGCTTGTGCAGTTCTACGCGGTTATAGGGCTGAATAATGGCATCCTTAGGCTCAAAATCAATGGGCGCATTGGTGCGGATAGTGGCAAGATCATAGGAAAGATAGGCGTTATCCTTGCCGACTTCCAGCTTTTCCCGCAGCTTCGGGCGAATAGACGCGTCATCCAAATTTTCGTAGACACCGTCCAAAGAGCCGAATTTCTGCAAAAGTTCCGTCGCAGTCTTCGGGCCAACTCCGGCAACACCGGGAATATTATCCGAGGAATCGCCCATCAAAGCTTTCAGATCAATGATCTTCTCAGGAGCAAAGCCATACTCGTTTTCAAAGGTTTCCACATCGTATAGTGTGGTGGTAGTCTGTCCAGGGCGGCAGATCACCAGCTTTACATGGACATTGTTATCTACTAGCTGCAAGCTATCTCTGTCGCCGGTTGCAATCACGCATTCCCAATCATTATTGCCGCAGATCTTACCAACTGTACCGATCACATCGTCTGCTTCCCAACCCTGACATTCATAAATTGGGATGTTCATAGCCGTCAGCACCTGCTTGATCACAGGCATCTGCTGGGCCAATTCCTCCGGCATGCCATGGCGGTTTGCCTTATATCCTTCATACTGCAAATGACGGAAAGTCGGACCGTGAAGATCAAAGGAAACACAAACCGCTTCCGGCTGTTCTTCCTTGATCATCCGCTCCAAAATGTTCAAAAATCCATAGACTGCATGGGTATATAGGCCATCCCGGGTAGTCAGAGGTCTGACACCGAAATAAGCCCGATTCATCATACTGTTGCCGTCCAGAATTAAAAGTTTCATACTTTTCTCCACTTTGCACCCTGAGGTGTATCAATGATCTCAATACCACGGGCCTTCAATTCATCACGAATTCTGTCTGCCTCAGCAAAGTTCTTTGCCTTCTTGGCTTCAGTTCTTGCTGCAACCAATGCATCAATTTCCGGATCTGCAGAAGCCGCTGCCTCCTCCGCTTCCTTCTTGCGAAGAGTCTGTGCAGCCTCCAGCAAATTCAAGCTCAGCACCTGATCAAAATCAGCCAGAGCTGCCAGCTTGGTCGCGTCATTTGTTTTCGCCTTCAAAACATCATACACCGCAGTCACCGCCAAAGAGGTATTCAAATCGCCATTCAGGGCATTGACAAAACGCTCTTTCAAAGCTTCAAAGGCATTGGCATCCACTTCGCCGCCTTCCTGCAGCGTAGCAATTTTGGCGATCAGCTTCTGGTATGCAATTACTGCATTGTCCAAATTCTCCCAGCTAAACACCAGATTGCGGCGGTAATGACTCTGCAAACAGAACAGACGGTATGCCATAGGATCGTAACCCTTCTGTTCCAGCAAGCTGACAGTTAAAAATTCACCCTTAGACTTAGACATCTTACCATCATCGGTATTCAGGTGATGAACATGGAACCAATAATTACACCATTTATGACCCAAATAGCTTTCAGACTGGGCGATCTCATTGGTGTGGTGCGGGAATGCATTATCAATACCACCGCAGTGGATATCCAGATCCTCGCCCAAATATTTCAGAGAAATGCCGGAGCACTCAATGTGCCAGCCGGGATAGCCAACGCCCCAAGGAGAGTCCCACTTTAAAGCCTGATCCTCAAATTTGGACTTAGTAAACCACAACACAAAGTCGTTCTTATTTCTCTTATTAGTGTCCTCTTCTACGCCTTCACGAACACCGATAGCAAGATCCTCTTCATCGTGATCGTTAAATACATAGTATTTATCCAGCTTAGAGGTATCAAAATATACATTTCCGCCAGCAACATAGGCAAAGCCCTTTTCAATCAAGCCTTCCACGATCTGAATAAACTCTGCGATACAGCCGGTGGCAGGCTGAATAATATCAGGCTTTTTGATGTTCAGTTTGTCGCAGTCAGCAAAGAAAGCATCTGTGTAATACTGTGCGATCTCCATGACAGACTTATTCTCACGCTTAGCACCCTTCAACATCTTATCCTCACCGGTATCCGCATCAGAAGCCAGATGTCCAACATCGGTGATATTCATAACACGCTTTACATTGTAACCGCTATAACGCAGCGCCTTCTCCAGCACGTCCTCCATAATGTAGGTACGCAGATTGCCGATATGGGCAAAATGATACACAGTAGGGCCACAGGTATACATTTTGACAACATCCGGAGAGTTGGGCTGGAACAGCTCCTTTTTATGAGATAAAGAATTATACAAATACATAAGATATCCTCCAAAAATACATAATAGTAAATAAAAAACGCCTCTTATGCCATAGCACAAGAGGCGGGTCATACAACTCGCGGTTCCACTCTCATTTTTCACTCAAAAAAGCATTCGCTCCCGGTCGCACTTTCACAATCGGACACCGCCCGGGCTTACAGCCAGCGACCCAGACTCTCTACAGGATAAGGATTGTTACTCTTACCGTTCACAGCGATATTAATTTTTTATATTTTAACATTTCACATGGTCTTTTGTCAAGTTTTCTGCCATGTAATAATCATTGCAAAAAATCTGTTTTTATGGTATAATTCGACACAAGAATCCCACAGGAGGATACAACATGAAAAACATACTGATACTGCTTACCGTCCTTGCATTACTTTGTAGTCTTACAGGTTGTCAGAAACCCGCTCCGGATGTAGATACGCTAACCACACTGCCGGAAAATACCGAGCAGACACTACCCCAGATAGGCCAGCAGATCCATATCCCTTTGTATAGTGCAAGTCTGCCTACTGTATCAGAAACCGTACAAGCTGACGATGGCACGGAACTGTTCCGCTACACTTATCAAAACATTTCCATGATTATCCCCAATCCCGAGGTGGCTGATCGGATCATTATTGACCTGTTAAATCGCATTGATTCTACAGCGCAAACTGCAGAGCAAATGAAAGAAGCTGCACAAAATGCATATCAGGTAAATGAGGCTTGGACTGCCTACCTATGCAGTATTCTATATACTCCCAGTCGACTGGATTCTGCAATTTTCAGTCTTTATAGCGCCTATAGCACTTATAGTGGCAGCTCTCATCCGGAAACCGCATATGCAAGTGTCACTTATGATATGCTAACAGGCAACGCTTTATCCCTTCAGGATATTTTACAGACTAATACAACTGCGGATTTTCTAACAACATTGATTATTGATCAATTAAACGCTGCAAAAGACTCTCAGCTCTACACAGGCTACGAGAAAACAGTCGCATCCAGATTTGAAGATTTAACAGATACTGATTGGTATTTGTCCGGGGATGGTCTGTGTTTTTACTTCTCTCCTTATGAGATTGCTCCCTATGCAGCCGGAAAGATCGTTGCAGAAATCCCCTACGATCAGCTCCCCGGAATCTTAAAAGATGAGTACTTCCCTGCTGAACTGCAAGCTCCCACCGGCACAATTTCCCAACGTGATTTTGACACCGACGCTGTAGCTGATTATTCCCAGATCACAGAGATCGTACTACAGGCAGACGGACAAAAGCAGTTACTGCACACCGATGGCATCGTATATGATCTTACCATTGAAACCGGCGCCACAGAATACGATCAATTCACATCAAAGGCAACTGTTTATATGGCCCAATCCCTGTCTGCATCTGACGCCATTATGATCGCATACAACCTGTCTGAAGAAGAGAATTTGCGAATTTCCTATACCGGCAAAGATGGGGATGCAGTTATCTATCTTCCCTGATTTTTTATAGCCACCTTTTGCGTCCGGCATTATGCCGGACGCTTTTATATTCTGACGAGATCTTTAGCACCTGTTTTCTAAGACAATACAGCGCAATCAAATTAGGCACCGCCATAAGTCCATTTACCGTTTCTGCCATTTGCCAAACGATTCCTGTGCCCAAAACTGCTCCTGCAGCCCCTACAAGCCCCTGTATCACCGCAAATACTTTCCACAAACTATCGTGATCACCAAATAAATACTGGGCACAGCGAGCGCCGTAGAACCCCCATCCGAGAATTGTCGCAATAGAGAAGCAACACATAAAAAAAGCAATCAGCACAGTTGACCATTTCCCAATAACATTTGAAAAGGCTTGGGTTGTCAATAAAACACCTGTATCAGTACCATAAGGAATATTAACTCCGCTGCACAAAATCACAAAAGCCGTAAGGGTACAAATTACAATGGTGTCAAGAAACACCTCAACGATCCCCATCATACCCTGCTCTACCGGGTGGTCAACTTTTGCAGACGCATGAGCGATCGAAGCCGTACCCATCCCAGCCTCGTTGGTAAAGACCCCTCGGCTGATCCCAGTTCGCAGCGCAAGCAAACTACTTCCCACCATTCCTCCGGTGACTGCGCCGGGACTCCACGCCCCACGCAGGATGTCCAATAATACCTGAGGTATGTATTTGATGCGCATCAAAAGCACAAATACACAAAGCAGAATGTAACCAACCGCTGCAAACGGCACAAGATTTTCTGCAATCTGTCCAATCTTTTCTCCGCCTCCGGATAGCAAGAAAATGATCAAGCCTGCCACAATAATGCCAAGAATTACGCATCCAAAATCTGTAATTTCAAACCCGAATCCCCCAGCCGCTTCCCGGATACTGCCAACTACCGCATTTACCTGCGTGGCATTTCCAACGCCCAAAGCTGCAAAGATCCCTAAAAAAGCATAGCAAATGGCCAGAGGTTTACCCTTTCTTCCCATGGCGCTTTCTATGATATACATCGGCCCGCCTACAAGTTCCGCTTTCAGCTTTTTTCGATACCGAACTGCCAATAAAACTTCTGCGAACTTTGTCACCATTCCCAAAATGCCGCTGATCCATATCCAAAAGATCGCACCGGGACCACCCAATGCAATCGCGCCAGCCACACCAACCAAATTCCCTGTTCCCACAGTTGCTCCCAATGCGGTGCATAATGCCCGGTAGGAAGATTTCCCTTCGTGGCCTTTTCCCGGTATTAGTTGCCCAAAGAATACCTTTAGCCCTTTTGGCAATAGACGCAACTGCACAAATTTTGTTTTGATTGTAAAATATACACCAATACCCAAAATCAGCACAAGCATAGGTACGCCCCAAACAAATCTGTTGATATATGCAATCACTGCGGTCATATACGCCTCCAAAATAAAAAAGCAGTTCCTAGATAAGGAACTGCTTTTGTGTTATTCCCAGGTCGCCCAAATATCAGGGCAATACCCAACGGTTACCTGTTTTCCGTTACGCACGATGGGCGTTCGCATCAGCTCCGGCGCATCAAAGACTTTGTCCTCCTTTGCAGCACGGTCATCCATGTAGCGCATTAGCGTGATCTGCTGATCGCTACTATCCCAATTGATCAGCTGATCAATACCGCCAACACCGCGAAGCACCGCATCGAATTCCTTGCCGGACAGTCCGTAACGAAGCAAGTCTACATATTGATACTTTATGCGCCGCTCTTTAAAATATCGCTCCGCTTTTTTTGTATCAAAACATTTATTCTTTCCAAAGATCTGAATATTCAATAGGATACCTCCATCAAACACAAACCGCAAGCAGGCATTGCAGGCCCCGCCTCAGCACGCGCTTTACCAAACAGCGACGCAATAGACTCAGGATCCCGAATCCCCTGTCCAACCTCAATAAGTGTCCCTACCATGATCCGCACCATATGCTGCAAAAAGCCATTGCCGGTTACCACAAACCGAATCTCATTTTCCACAGGAAAAATATCAAAGTGGAAAATTGTACGGACTGTGGATTTTTTCATGTTTTTATTACCGCAAAAGGCAGAAAAATCATGGGTACCGATATACTGCTTTGCCGCCAAACGCATTTTATCCACGTCCAGCTCCATCGTATCCGCATAAACATATTTTCTGTCAAAGACACAGGGCGCGTCCCCGTTCCACAAACGATAGCAATAGGTCTTTGTTTTCGCATTTAATCTGGCATGAAACCGCTGGGAAACATTTTTGCAGCCATACACACCAATATCCTCCGGCAAATACTGCCGCAGTCCGGCTAAAATTTCCTCGCAAGGCATTGTACTATTGCAATGAAAGTTTACAACCTGACCCTTTGCATGAGTGCCGGCATCGGTACGTCCGCTTCCAGACACTGTAACCTGCTCCCCAAGAAGCCGACTTAAGGTCGTTTCCAATTTGCCCTGAATGGTTTGGTCACTGCCGGGCAAGCGTTGCCACCCTTTGTAACGCGTTCCATCATAGCAAATATCAAGCCGCAGATTTCTCATAGGCGCATAATTCCTTTCTCGCTTCCTGTTCATTATCTGCAGAGAACAGGAAGTTTCCATTTCTATCATACACCTGTACATGTCCGTAAACAAACTTCACTTCAAACATAATCATCACCCTTTATTGTTCTTGTGATGATATTGTA